>DATHKA010000586.1:0-2410 GCA_035489615.1 Chryseolinea sp. | reverse complement strand
TCAACGTTAACTTCGCTCCTGTCGTAGACCTGGCATCCAATCCCGACAATCCGATTATTGCTAAATACGGCAGAGCATTTTCCGCCAACGAAGACAGTGTCGCGCTCCTTGCCAAAGAGTTCATTAAGGCGCATCGTAAGTACAACGTCTTGACATCGCTAAAGCACTTTCCCGGTCATGGAAGTTCTAAAGATGATACACACCTCGGAATCGCCGACGTTACAAATACCTGGGAGCAGCGCGAACTTAAACCTTATCAGCTACTGATTGATTCAGGCTACGCAGATGCGATCATGACTTCACACATTGTAAACCGCCAGCTTGACAAGGCCGGAAACCCGGGTACCCTGTCCACCGACGTGCTCACGGGCATTTTGCGCCAGCGCCTGCACTTTAACGGAGTTGTGTTTACGGACGATATGCAAATGCAGGCAATTACAAAGCATTATGGACTGAAAGACGCCATTCGGATGGCAATCAACGGTGGTGTCGATATCATGACGTTCTCCAATAACCTTCCCGACCGCGAGTCTCGTATCGTCGACATGGCCCACGACATGATCCGCAAGATGGTGGCTAGTGGTGAAATCAAACCTGATCGGATCGATGAAAGCTATCGGAGAATCATGGCCCTGAAAAAGCGATTAACGGTCACCAATGAAGTGACGGCCATGAAACAGACGCTGGCGCAAAAGGAGATTGAGTTGGAAAAGGCACATCGGGAAATTGAAGCGTTAAACGCAAAACTTACACAAGGGCCAGCGACAGAAACAGCGCCTGTTGTAAAAGAGGAGACAAAGAAGAAGAAACGCAGGAAGAACTAATATAGGTGTACGGCCACGGCACCAATCCGATGAGACCATGAAATTGCTAAATAAGGTAGCCATTGTTACCGGTGCAGGTGCCGGAATGGGTAAGGCCGTTGCATTGCGCTATGCGCGTGAAGGCGCCAAAGTAGTCATCGTCGAATACGACGAAGCAACCGGCAACGAAACGCATCAGGAAATCCAATCGAATGGAGGCAATTCTATCTTTGTGCGGACCAACGTTGCCGATGAACATCAGGTCGCCGGGATGGTAAAGAGGGCCATAGACTCTTTCGGTCGCATCGATGTGCTCTACAACAACGTGGCTAAAATGAGCACACTCGACCGCAGAGTTCATGAAGTTACGACTGAGCTGTGGAACGAACTTGTGGCCGTAAACTTTTCCAGCGCTTTTTTCTGCGCGAAGTACGTAATCACAGAAATGCTAAGGACCGGGGGAGGATCTTTGATATTTGTGGGGTCACCAACGGCACTGGTGGCTTGCGCAACGAATGACGCTGCGTACAGCAGCACAAAGGCCGGTGTTCATTCTCTGGCGAGGGTAATTGCAGGCGGATATGGAACCGATAACATCAGAGCTAATATTGTTATACCGGGCACTATGCAAACGCCGATGACGGAGCGCATACTTGCCGACGCTGCCGTTCGCAATCATCTTCAACAGTCAGCCATGCTGGGACGGCTGGGCACCAGCGAGGATGTAACAGGACTAGCTGTTTTCCTTGCATCGGATGAATCGTCGTATTGCACCGGCGCCTACTTCACCGTTGACGGTGGTCTAACGGCACTTTAATGTCATCATGCATGGATTGCTTTCGGGTTATTCTTCCATCCATTAAACGCGTACCTGTACTGGTAAGTGTGCCGCATTGTGGCACGTCCTTTCCTCCGGAACTGGTTGAACAATACGACGCTGCTGCGATCAGTCAACCAGATGACACTGACTGGTTCGTTGACCGCCTATACGACTTCGCTCCCTCCTTGGGCATTACTATGATAACCGCGGTGCAAAGCCGGTGGGTTATCGACCTCAACCGAGATCCGGATGGCAAACCACTGTACAGCGACGGACGCATCATCACGGGTTTGTGCCCGGTGACGGACTTTACAGGGAAACCACTCTACAAAGACGCGCGGTTAACCGTTGCTGATCACGAGGTGGCCAGGCGCAGATTGACTTACTACAAACCCTATCACGATCAGTTGGCCCAAATTCTGGCGGAACTTAAATCAATGTTCGGTAAGGTATTGTTGTGGGATTGTCACTCGATCCGGCAATATGTGCAGACCATTTACCGTGATAAGTTCCCTGACCTCATCTTGGGAGATGTCGATGGAGCCGCAGCGAGCCCGGATATTATCGCTACGGCCTTCAACACACTTCGACAATCGGATTACTCGGTGACGCATAACTTTCCGTTCAAAGGCGGGTACATTACACGTGCCTATGGAAAGCCCCTGGAGAATCAACAGGCGTTGCAACTGGAGATGGCTAAGATCAATTATATGGACGACAAGGAGACGACGTATGATGTAGTGCGCGCTGGAAAAATGAGGATGGTGTTGCAGCGAACTCTCTCATC
>DATHKA010000585.1:0-6294 GCA_035489615.1 Chryseolinea sp. | reverse complement strand
ACGGCCGTGGAGTCGTTACGGAGTTTCTGAAGCAGTCCGGCAGAAATGTCAGCAATTTGTGCCTGAACAAAATTCAGCGACGGAGATTTCTCCACGTCCGCAGCGTACTGGTCGGCCGACAGAAGGGGATAAGAACGATCGCGAGCTTGCTGCTCAAGCCAGGTCGTGTGATTAAACAGGAGACCCAGCGTTCCCGGGATCTCAAATGGAACGACATTGTCGCCCACATAAATGTAATCACACGCCATATCGGCGATGTTCCATTTGTCGAGCGGTACAGAATAGTGATAGCCAACGCTAAAAAGCGAGGCTGGAGACAACTTCTCCTTGTGTGAAAAATCGGCTACAACGCGCGGCACGTGGTGCTCACCTCCGATGTCAACTACCTGGCGTGTAGCACGACGGTTGTACTCAAAGGGTGTAATCGGATAATGCCCGTATGGTGCGATTGGTGCGTGTCCGGGCCGATGGTCATATCGGCGTGCCAACGCATACGCTACTGGAATCTCAGCCTCAGGCTCCTCGGTGAGCGATACCCGGATCGTGTCGCCAAGCCCATCCTCCAGCAGGGTTCCTATTCCCACCGATGATTTGATGCGGCCATCTTCGCCGTCGCCCGCCTCAGTAACTCCGAGATGGAGTGGATAGGGCTTCAATCCCTCTTCCTGCAAGCGGTTCACGAGCAAACGGTAGGCTTGCACCATAACCTGCGGATTACTCGACTTCATCGACAATACAATATTGAAATACTTTTCATCCTCGCAGATGCGTAGAAATTCCAGGGCCGACTCAACCATACCCAACGGGCTATCACCGTATCGGCTCATGATGCGATCAGAAAGCGATCCGTGATTGGTGCCGATGCGCATGGCCGTACCGTATTCCTTGCAGATCCTGATCAGGGGCAGGAACTTGTCCCGGATACGCGCTAACTCAGCAAGGTAAGATGCATCGGTAAAGTCAATCGTCTCAAAGCGCTTCTTGTCGGCGTAGTTGCCCGGATTGATGCGGACCTTCTCCACAATACGCGCCGCCAGTTCTGCGGCATTCGGCGTGAAATGAATATCTGCCACGAGGGGCGTTTGATACCCTCGCATACGCAATTCTTTCTTGATCTCAGCCAGGTTCTGCGCTTCCTTTATACTGGGCGCCGTAATGCGTACGTATTCGCAGCCAGCTTCAATCATCCGAATGGCCTGCGCCACAGAACCTTGTGTATCCATCGTATCAACCGTCGTCATGGATTGAATGCGGATGGGATAGTTTCCCCCCATTGGCACGTCGCCGATAGGCACCACAACCGTTTGTCGGCGACTGTACTGGGTCAGGCTGTTGCAATAAGTAGATGGAGCAGCGACGGATGCGTTCACGTGGCAAAATTTGACACAAATCTAACCCGAAAATGCGGGATATTGTTCCTGTCAACGGGTCCGAATGGTCGGGTCGTGGGTGGCCGGCAAAGGGCAAATGACCAGGCTTAATGTGCCGGGCATTCCGTCCGACGCGTCAGCTCGAAGCGAATACCTCCCGGGCTTGTCCGAACCTGGACAAAAAGAATCTTATCAAATGTCTCCCAATTGGGGCCGAATAATGATTTCCTCTACCACAGCACGAGGCGAAAGTGCGTAGGCACTGAATACAGCGTCCGCCACGTCTTCTGCCTTCACGAAGCGCTCGTCGGGATGGGACGTACCCACCCAGCTATCGGTCAGGGTGGCCCCAGGCATTACGGCGGATACCCGGATACCCTCCTCCTTCAGTTCTGCCCTCAAACATTTTGAAAAACCCAGCAACGCGAATTTCGAAATGGCATAAGAACCCCCATTCGGGTATGCCATGAAGCTCGCGATGGAGCACATATTGAAGATGAAGCTGCCTTTGCCGCGTGCTATCTGGGCGATTAGTCCGCGGGTTGTGTGATAGGCGCTGTAAAGATTCGCCTCGATCATCTTCGCCAGCGTGTCGTCAGGCTCGGAAACAAGCTGCCCTGATATGAAGTGTCCAGCGTTGTTCACCAACACATCAATCGGATGATTTAACGATATGACAAACTGACAAAAGTTCCTGACGTCAATCATGTTCGTAAGATCAGCCGTAAAGGTGTAGAGTTTCGAATCCGGATACTGCTTATCAATCGCCGTCTGAAGTTCCTCCAGGTGAGCGGGGTCGCGCGAGCAGGTTGCCGCATCAAATCCGTGCTCCATAAACTCCTCGATGATGGCGCGGCCAATACCCCTGCTTCCTCCGGTGACGACGATGAGTTTTCGCATGACAGCTACATGTTATTTTTTTGGGTATCTTTCGCAAGGTAGTAATTGCCTTTGTTTAATGTAGTCTATGATCACGGAGTTTGGACGGTATTTCCTTTTTCTCGGGCAACTGCTTGTCAATCGAGAGCGATTCAAAACATACTATAAACTGATCCTCGACGAATGCGTCACTGTTGGTATTGGATCGTTGTTTCTCGTGGCCCTCGTTTCAACGTTTATGGGCGCGGTTACAACGGTGCAGACGGCATTCAACATGGTGAGTGACTTTATACCGAAGTATGTGATCTCACAGGTAGTCCGCGAAATGATTGTACTGGAGCTGGCGCCGACGATCATTGCCATCATTTATGCCGGCAAGGTTGGCTCCGCCATGGCAAGCGGTCTCGGCACCATGCGGATCACAGAGCAGATCGATGCGCTGGAGGTGATGGGTATTAATTCGATATCGTATCTCGTGCTTCCGAAGATAATAGCTTCCCTGTTAATGTATCCTTTGCTCGTAATCGTGGCCGGTGTGTGCGGCATGCTGGGAGGCTACCTTGCGGGCACGCTTACGGGCATCATCACGCCCGATGATTATATCTACGGACTGCGTTCGAGTTACAATCCTTTTACAGTCACCTTCGCGCTCATCAAGTCTTTTGTATTTGCATTCCTTGTATCTTCTATATCGTCATATAAAGGCTATAACACGCAGGGCGGGGCGCTGGAGGTTGGGATATCGAGCACGCAGGCTGTTACCAGCAGTGTGATTGCATTGCTCATCGCCGATTACCTGCTTGCTCAACTGCTGCTTTCGAAATGATAGCGATCGAACACATATCAAAATCCTTTGCAGACAAGGTGGTGTTGTCTGACGTATCTGGCGTATTCGAAAAAGGAAAGCCGAACCTGTTGATCGGCGCCAGCGGCACAGGCAAGAGTGTGTTGCTGAAATGCATCGTAGGGTTGATCCATCCTGACTCAGGAACTGCTTCATACGACGGCCGCGAATTTTTCAGCGCCGACCGCGACACTGTTGTTGCCATTCGCCGGGAGATCGGGATGTTGTTTCAGGGTGGTGCACTGTTTGACTCAAAGAATGTTGAACAGAATGTGATGTTCCCGTTGAACGTGCTCACAGAGATGCCCTATCCCGAAAAGATCGAACGCGTGAATTTCTGCCTGAAGCGCGTGGGTCTCGAAAATGTCAACAAGAAAATGCCCTCTGAAATCAGCGGGGGCATGAAGAAACGTGTGGGTATTGCCCGCGCAATAGTGAACACACCCAACTATCTTTTTTGTGACGAACCAAACTCCGGTCTCGATCCGCAGACTTCAATCCTCATCGATGAACTCATTCTGGACCTCACCGAAGACCTCGACATCACCACCATCGTCGTCACCCACGACATGAATTCGGTAATGGGTATTGGCGAAAAGATCATGTTCCTTTACAAGGGGCTGAAACTCTGGGATGGCAACAAGAACGACATCACCCATTCGGGTGTGAAGGAGCTGGATGATTTTGTATTCGCCAACAAGGTGATGAAGGATTTGAGGAAGGCGGAAAAACTCTGAGAAATTAATAATGAGTAATGTGTAATTAGTAATTGCCTGCGGCCCCTGTCGGGGCCGTCTGCTTTGCGGAAAACTTAAGCGTGATTTAGACTGGTTTTCACCCTATTTCAGGACGGTAGAGAGCAGAAAAAAAGGGCCGACAGGCCCTTGCACAATTATTAATTGCTCATCACTAATTATCCCGCTACCTTCCCCCTCCTCGTCACCTTCGGCGTTACTGCCGCTCTCTTCTCCTGTGGCAGAGGGACACATTTCGTTACGTCTGGTGGCACAGGTTTATCCATAACAATTACTTTCGGTCGTTCCGGTGTCGTCTTGGTTGTGGCTGCGGGGTTCTTGTCAAAGAAACCGAACGGCACGAGCGAGAATCCAATCGTATGTACATTCATGACCGGCCAGTCTTCCGGGCGCACAATGTGCGTGATACCCATGTTGTACCACAGCACTACATCCTTGCCTTCCACGTTTTCATTATCCTGAGTCATCTTGGGAAGGCCATCCAATACGCCACGCGAATTAGGATAGTCGCCGGCGGGGAACGACTCGCGTTCCTTGTAGGCCGTTACCCAAAACTGATTTTCGAGGAAATCGGCCATCTTGCGCGGACCGGAACCAGGTGCCGCCAGGGGATTCGCATTGTGGCCGGGCATGATCACGTAGCTTTTCTGTTGTCCCAATGAGTTCACCGCTTTGGAGTCGGCTACCATCCAGTGACGGTTTGTCGCAGCGTTCATGTTGCGTTGTCCTTCGCCTTCCGTTTTGATAAGTGACATCTGCTTTACGAAGGCGTTACTCCACGGATTGCTGGCGCTAGCCGGTAGGGCTACCGTGTTCATCTCCTCTACGATGTTTTCACGTCCGTCAACATCGAGATCGAGCCGGAAGGAGAAGAAGTGCTGGTGATTGACCGCCTCCACATGGGGTGCCACGAGTGTGCCGTAATAAGAACCGTTGTACGTTTCGTCTTCACCGCCTGGCAGATCCGTTGTGCGATTCACTCCCTTGATTCCGACGATACCGGTGAGTTCCGCCTTGAGGTCAATCGTTCCATCTTCGCGGAAAACCCATTTGAAGCCATAGTCGTAATTGCCGATCTTGGTAAAATACTTCACGGCGATGTTGCGTGCGTCGTGGGCAAACTTGCCGTGCCGGGTGATGGGTCCGGGATACTCTTCAAATACGGCAATCATACTATCGATCTGCATCGGTTTGCCCTTTTCGTCGTGAAAAAAACCGGGCAGGAAAGAGGCGTTTTCCGGAACGTCTGCGCCCGCTTTCAGTCCATTCACGTGCGACGGCCAGGCTTGTCCCATGCGGTACGCGCCACCATCAAAATAATTCCATGCGGCGTGTATGAGGTCCGTTGATCCGTAAGGCACATACATCTCCGCCATGGAGGCACGATAGATCACGGGCCGCATCACGCCATTGTCGTTGAACCTGGCATCATAGATCACGAGACCTTCGCGGTTGTGTAGTCCGACCCTGAACGACCAGCTTTTACCGGTAACCTGGAAACCATCCACCGTAAAAGTAGCGCCTTCAGGTTGCGTGATCTTGAGTGGCTTCGTCTTGGGCAGCAACACTTCTCCCGAATCAGAATCGAAATAGCCAATATCTTCCGGCTTGTAAAATCCTTTGCCCCCGTCGTCCAGCACCTTCAGCACCTTGGAATCGGTGAGATCGACGTAAGCAACCAAACCATCCACCAGCAATTCCTTATACTTCTTGTTCTTGAACTCGGGCGCACAGATGAGTTCGCGGTGGTCGGGAGGTGCGAGGCCCATGTCGCCGGCGAAAACCGGAGACGCGGAAACAGAATCAGGATGAATACCACGTGCCTTGAGTCCGGCCATCCATCGCTCATCTTTCTTCAATAACTCGTCAGCTACCGAATCGCGAAGAAAGGCGCCGGGAGTAACGCCAGGGATATGTGCGAATGAAGTAGTCTTTTTCGCATTCAGATCAATGACCGCTTCGTAGGTTTTGTTCGTCATGCGATCGTATATGGAGGCCAGGGCTTCGCGGCGGAACTCATCGCCAGGTTTGTAGGCGAGCATTTCGGATTTGGGCGGTTCATTGAGGTTAATGAGATAGAATCGATAGGTGGTGTCCATCTTGCCTTCGCTCAGCAGGACCTCCTTTACCAGTTTGATCTCGTTTGTATCGAGGGGATTCAGCGGATGAGGCGTTAACGCCACGCTGACAGTTTCGGGTGCAGTATCGGCTTGCTTGGCGCAACTGCCGCAGAATAGTACAGTCGCCAGCGCGAACGCAGGTATAGTCCATGGCCCAAGGTGAGGGCAATACTTTGATCTCATAATTCCGGTATTGGTTTAGGTATTAGGTTGTGTTACACGTTTAATTTTCAGCATCCCACCACAAACGCGTCTCCATTACATCTGGACCTTGCGTGTCTATGGCAGCATTGTAGTTATCGCCATTGAGTGTAAACTCAGAGTAT
>DATHKA010000584.1:0-28239 GCA_035489615.1 Chryseolinea sp. | reverse complement strand
TATCGCCGACTGGGAGGAGTTCTCTGCTGCATGAGAGAGGTAACACGGCCATGATGGTCATCAGGCAACAGCCTGCGATACCGGAAAGCTTGATCAATGCAAAGGGATTAAAAAAATGACAAAGAAATACCGTCCGAACGTTTATACGAACGGCTCTGGTTACTTGACAGGACTAGTGAGTAGGTAGTGCGAAATTCCTTATCGGGCGGTTGTGGAGTAAGTTAATTGTGATCTGAGGTTGTGCGCCGTGCTGGACCGTTGTGCGCATACGGATATGCTGCCGTCCGTCACAGATTGTCCTGCGTAGTGCCGTAACGTTGTGCCCATAGTTGATATGCGCCGTTCATCAAGGATATAGGTTGCCTCTCATCACGGAATTCGACCTCGCCAGTTTGATACCCGAAGGCATCATCTCTGCCTCGGATGAGCCCGCCGGACAATCTGATTTGCTCACAGTCGATTTGACACTTATAGCGGGTTACTCCAGAACGATGCAGGAGCCGGGAGTTGGAGTGACCTGAAGAAAGGATAGCTGCTAAAGGATAGCTGCTAACAACAAGACTTTTGTGTCACGTTTGGCCAGGTATAGCATCCAAAGCCAACAATACGATACACGTCGCTTTTCTTTGACAGAAACAATATGTTAACTTCAAAACGCAACATCACTACCGGGACCTATGAAATCACTGTTACCAAAGGCAATCGTCTTATCCTTGTGTCTGTCCGCCGCGACGGTAGAGTCCCCTCATAAATCTTTCCGCGAAGATTTTGACGGCGACAGCCCCAAGCACTTCAGCTATGCATCGGGTGGTAACCAGGCGGCCTTCACCCGGACCTTCGGCGTGCGTTCGTCTATCGAGCCCGGTACCAGTGTGCTGTCTTTCAAAATCGATCCAAACGATCCACCCGGTGCGGGACGAGGACCTGAGATTATCTCAAACGATTTTACACACTATGGCAAATACTCGGCCCGGATAAAAGTGCCCGACGCGCGCAGCGAACAGCCCAACGTCGGCGCCGTGGTAGGCTATTTCACTTACCATATGGATGACGTCCAGGGACTCAGCGAAATCGACTTTGAATGGCTTATTGCCGATCCGTCGGTTATCTATGTGGGAACGTGGACGGGTCCTGAGGGTGCGTTGAAACGAATAGGGCGAACCATCAACCTGGCCGACGGAACCATCCATGGAACTTCCTACCGTGAAGGCCACCAGGGTGTACCTACTCCGCTCACGGGACTGCAAAACCAACCTGAAACGATCAAGGCCATCGATGGCTACGATGCGTCATCCCAATTCCATATCTACGGGTTTGATTGGCATCGCGATCATCTGCGTTGGTGGATGTTGCACCCGGTAACGTCCGATACCGTAGTATTGTGGGACTACCGGGGATCACAACGGGGCATACCGCAGAATGAGTCGCGTTACCGTCTCAACTTCTGGCACACCAATGAGTGGTCGGTCGTCACCAATCCCAGTTCCCTGGAAAAGCCGTTAAAACCATATGAGCTCGAGGTGGATTGGATGATGTATGACGGGGCTGCGGACGAGCATCAACCAGCAAGGTGAATTTCCTGAAAAACCTAAGATTGTGCTGAATAGCATAATGGTTAGAATTAATGTTTTCATTTTGTTTAATCTTTTTACCTGTTATCGTATTAATTTGATAAGACAAAGGTGCGGCAGACAGGAGCGCGGAAAAATGGACAAATGGCGATTGGCCTTGCACATTTTTCCCTACCAGGCTTCAGGTATGATCATCGGCGCGCGCATATGCTACCATGAGAAAAGTCTGTCGACTACTCTGAGATGTATTACAGTGTCTGATAAATTATGGGGAAGGAGCGTATGCTAATCGCGATGGCACCGCGTAATCGCCACGGAATGGCTCACACTTTAGCGGTGTTGATTGATTTGGCAATTACCTCACGTAATTCCCTTTCATGGTCATCAGCCCACTTCCCTAAATTCGAAATGACTGGGATTAGACTTTTTCCAAAGTCAGTGAGGGTGTATTCGACTTTAGGGGGTACAACAGGGTAGATTGTTTTGCTCACGAGTTGATGTTCTTCCAATTCCTTTAGTTGAGCATTGAGTACCCTTTTGGAAGCATCTGGTATTTTGCGGTGAAGTTCACTGGGGCGTTGATACCCTTGCTCAATAAACCATAACAAGCGAATTTTCCATTTACCGTAAAGAACCTCCCCGACCATGTCGAGACCACAATTAAGAGCAGGCAGAATTTTTCGTTCGTACATGCGTGCAAGGTAACCTTTGTGAACCATGTGAGTCAAATGCCTGCCTGTACTTTGAGCACTAACCGGTTATCTTCAGTGAACTGATCAGACTATTATCAAATTTCAGGTGATACGTCAGCACCACCGGGCTCCCCTGAAAAGTTCCTGATATTTCTGCAGTCAACACACCACCCGAAGAGTTCTCGCGGTAATCGATCGCCTGCATGACGGTATTGTATTTTGAATTGGCATCGGTGATCCAACGTTTAATTTCATCATAGCCTTCGTGTGTTCTGCCTTCGTCGAAAACTTTGGCATTTGGCGCGAAGCATTTTGCATAGGCTTCATTGTCGTGACGTTGCTGTGCGTCTATTAAGGACTTAACCGACGCCGGTATTGCTTGTGTTTCCATAGAATAGTTTGTTTAAATTAAGTGGTCATCTCCGCGGATGATTGTTTCATTTCCTTATCATAGTTGAATTGTGCCTTGCTCATTCTACCTTTGCATGCACGAAAATTCGCATGTACGCCGCCGGATTACAAGTAGGGCGAAATGATTCATATAGGGGTAAATTTGTCCCTATGGCGGCTGACAAATTAGGAAAGTCGTGATCAGCTGTGCCAACGGACCGAATAGCTCCTTTGATGCGCCTTTGCCCGATAGGCTAGTGTACTGAATTGTCGCATGTAGGATTCTATGCCTTTCTAATTCCTACTTATTATTCGTCGCTGTCGCCGTGCAAAAGAATGTAAGTGGCGTGTAGGCTTCGGGGTACGACAAAACTGACTGTAGCACTACCAGGCCACTCTGATTGAACATAGGTCAAGATGGATTGTGAATTGAGTGATGGAATTCAATCAACTTGTGGTCTCGTATTACATCCCTTTCTGAAACTGGTCGTCGTAGTATAATTCCTTCAAGCTTTTTACACCTGCTCAGCGCGGTATAGAGCTGACCCGCGACGAACGCCCCTGCGCCCATATCAATTATGACCTTCTCGAACGTGAGTCCTTGACTCTTGTGGATAGTAATTGCCCACGCAAGCTTAACTGGGTACTGCATGAGACGTCCCTTGACTTCAGAGACAATAGTTTTTTTCTCGCGATCAAATTTATAGCCTCGATTGTCCCAGGTTTCACGTTCGAGCGTGTGCACTTCTCCGCTTGAAACCCGGATGTCAAGGCGCTCCTGCTCAATAAAGTCGACAATTCCGATCGTGCCATTCACCCATCTTCCATTCGGATCATTGCGAATAAAAATTACCTGCGCCCCTCGTTTCAACTCAAGAAATTCTGCCGCGGGCATTTGGTCTTGGCTGAAGTCACCGGCTGCGTCAGCGGCAAAGACAAATTTGCGGGTCGTTAATTGAGCAAGTCGCTTTTGGTTTTCCTCTCGGGCAATTGCGTTACTTGTCGTAAGGGTGATGCAGAATTCGTCATGCCTTTGAATGTAGTTCTCGAGTACTCGCTGATTCAGTTCTGCAAGCATTTTATCCGTCACATTGCACGTCCGGATCCTGTCGAGCATTTCCACAAACCTAAAATCATTTTTTTGACGATAAGACTTCTGCAGGATCAACGGGCGTACGTTCAGCGCACGGTAGGCATTCGAATTGAAAAAGTATGCGCCATTGAAAAATTCTTTGAACAGATATGATTCTACTTCACCTCCATCATTAACCACTGGCGGTAGTTGAAAAGGGTCTCCCACAAAAATTAACTGCTTGCCACCGAATGGTTTGTGTGGCTCTCCGCCATTATTTCGAAGTGAGTAGTCTATCGCTTCAAGAATGTCCGCTCGCAGCATGGAGATCTCATCGATGATAACCGTGTCGAGACTTGCAATTGAGTCGCGACGTAGGCTGTTCTCATGAAATATCGTGATGCCCTCGTCATTTGGCAATAGCGGACGAAGCGGAAACTGAAAGAACGAATGGATCGTAACGCCTCCCACGTTTATCGCTGCAATACCGGTGAACGCCATCCGTATAATGGTCTTTTTTGACTTCTGGTTGAAATAACGGATAAAAGTCGATTTACCTGTTCCTGCTTTTCCGGTGACCAGAAAGCTGTCATTGGAATTTTCTATTTGGTCGAAAAAGTCTTTGATCAAAGGGTCGTTGTTGTACCCCTCGGGCAGAGAAGAGTCCCTACCGTAAAATTGTGGCAGGGGTTCTTCGAATATCGATAGTTGTGACTGCCCAGTTTCTATGCGGATAAAAAAGTCAATGTCGCCGTACATTTCGGCGAATGGGTTATCCACGTTGAGCTTGGACGCATAACCCAGACTCTTTAGTAGATAATGCGCTTTTTTAAAGTGGATCTGGTTGGCGGAATTTGTCGAGCATGTATAGCTATGCAACGCTTCCTTTCGAAGCGTTATTCCACAAAAATGAAGATATTTTAGCAGTGTTTCGTTGGCTTCGTCTTCGCTTACAAGACTTAACGTTCGATAAAAGTGGTCAAAGCCGTGAGGATCTTTTTCCGGGTACGTGTCCCGAGATCTGCCATTGAACAATTGAAGGGCTATGCTGCGATCGAATTGACCGGTGTCCTGGTTCACCAACGGGGACTTTCGAAAGTTCTTTGACCAGTTCTGAAGTATTGCTCTTGAGCGTTTCATTTATTGGTCATCAGAGTTGTTTCGTGATGATTGAGCCATTGGACGAAGTCTCACCAGGCGGTCCGAACATATATAGACGAAGGTAAGATATCTTGATGAATGAAATACATTTGCTACAGTGGTGCGGGGTGATCGATGGCCATTGATCGCACTAGTGTCAAATAGGATTTTCCCTGAAGACCCTTGGCTGATCGACATGGTTAGTGTCCTATTTGGGCGGGCGCAATACTATCGTCGAGAGGATAAAATTGATCATGATGTATCTATACGGTAGGAAAATACCGGGAAGTAATCTTTGTAATGAAGGTCGTAAACCATTGAGGCAGTTCATCCCGAGATACCTGGAAGACCACACGATCATTTACGACGTTTAACAAAAGCTTGTGCTGGACGGCTGAAGTGTCAACGATGAGCAACTCATCGATCCATTCAAAATTTTGATCAAGGAAGAAAAGGTTTCCTCTAAAGTTACTGTCAACCTCAATCGGGTTGACATAGTGACCACCCAATTTACTTCTCTCCACCACACGCAGTTCTGAAAGGTCTGTGTCCGCTAGTCCGAAAAAAATCAGATGTATTGAGTAACCATGATCCCTGAAGCGAATTGGTGTTTGCCAAGTTCCTGCCGAACTAAAGTGACCTTCATAGACAAAATCATCGCCACGATTCAATGCTTGATCTACGAGAGAAACAAAATGTTGTTCGAGCCATTCACTCGCTAGATTACGCGCTTCCTTAAACGATTTTGTCTGTTGGGAAAATTCTTTCCGCTTTTCCAGGAATAACCTATCGCCGTCAAAAACCGTGTGGTTGGCAAAGATGTGCTCTGGCAAGTAGTCAGAGCCGACAGTAGATTTTCCCGCTCCGTTCGACCCGGTAATGATATGCAACTCTGGCACTATTGGCTAACAGGTTCGAGATTGAACTCTCTGCGAACAGCAACGTTTTCTTCGGTAGTAAGCTCCCGGATGATCGTAAAGTCGTGTTCCCCGACTTTAAGGGTCACTAATACGATCCGGCCCTCCGGAAATTCAATATAGGCATGGCGACTAGGAAGGTCCTTCGAATAAATCATAAAAGGGTGACCCTTGCGAAGCTTACTGGTCCTAAGCTTACCTACAACACTTGACGCTATACTGCCATTTCTACCTTGTATTGCCATAATGTGATAACCATTAAAAATACGGAAAAGTGCCCAATTTTCATATGAAAACGAGGTTTTCCGTACAAGCATCTGATAGGATTTCCAAAAGAAAAACCCTCGTCATCCGAGGGTTTTTCAATCTCCATTCTAATCCGCTCATCCAGCATATACTCGTCAAGTACCACCGCGAACGTTCTGTTCTTTAAAGGATCATATTTTGTCGCCGTTCCTGAACCTGATTCCTACTTGATCTGTATCAGCCCCCTACGCTCACCAACATCACTGGCTTTGCGCGTTCACAGTGCTGGAATTGACGGCAATAGCTTTTGTCAGGCGCCTTATTTTGTTGGCTGCATTAGCCCGACTTATCAGAGCCGTTCCGTAAACGACTGTGAGAAGACAGCGCTTGTAAAGGCTAAATAAATGAATCCTAAAAGGTATTTCAGCTTGAACATTACTTTTTCACAGGTCCGGTTAGCCTGTACTTAACGGGCAGAACGAAGCGCGTAGCAACGGGTTTACCGCGGTGCGTGGCAGGAGACCAGTTCCCTGCCAATAATTCGACTACGCGAAGCGCCTCCTGGTCACATTCCGCACCAATGCCTTTCAAGACCGTAATATCGGTTGCCTGGCCTTTTTTGTTTACCTTAAAGGATACGAATACCGTGCCCTCCACACCCAATCGCCGGGCACGCGTCGGATACTTAACATTGTTCTGTAGGTCTTTTACTAGTCCCTCCAATCCGGTTTTGTATTCTGCCTGCTTCTCTGTAAAGCCGTAGGTGGTATCATTTTTCTCGTCCACTTGAAATTGCGCGAGCACTTTATAATCACCGATGTCCATAAAGGAGGATACCTTCGCATTATCCTCGCTGAGAGGTACAATAGCGGAACCGTTGCTCAGCAGGTCAGTACCGTCCTTCGATAAGTAAAACTTGTACCGTTCTCCGGTTTCCGTAACCTCCGAATGACCTTTGGGATTTCCATTGTCATAAAACGTGAGACTTGTGCCGCGCTGCTTGTTATCCACCCATGGGGAGGTCGACTGAATCTTTCCATTCTTGTAATAGAGCGTCTTGGTGCCATTGAAGATCAGGTTAGGCGCATAGGCAGAACATTCAGCTACCATTTGTTCGATTTTCGTATCGGCGTAGTAGTCGCGCACTGTGAAGCCGGATTCCTTCTCTTCAACTGTACGATAGAAGGCGGCGCCCTCGACGGACGATATGGGAAGCCACTGCTTATCGAAATATTGAACTATAGTTTCCTGTGAAAATGAAGAATGAGATACTACGCTGGCGAACAGGAAAATGAGGATGTGCTTCATGGTAATGGCAACGGTGTTTGGGAACCTAAATATAAATGCCGACACTCTTAAGCCAAAGAACCCGGAGTGCCAGGCAAATAAGCGTCGAAACCGCCAATCAGGGTGTAGATCTGTGAACGTTGAGAAAAGTAACCTATGGTGAAGGTTGTTCTGCGCTGCCTGTAGACATTCCGATTGCGCAAAATCGTCGTTCTCCCAGCGCGGCAGGGCCTTGGTTATCGTTGCCCTTTGCCCCTGGCAACCGCACGGCTCAAATGGCGAGCCTCGGGCAAACGAAACTCCGCGAGTTTGACTATTCTATCCCGCAAGCGTTTTTCCAATCAGATAATTACCATGCATTTCCCTTTGTTTACTGGCCTGCATGGGATGGAATTCACCGGCAAGCAGGTCTCTGTAAAGACGCTCGATACCGACTTTGTGATAATACGAATAACCCCCCAGTGCCTCCATAGCCGCCTGTGCACTCATCCGTCCATGTTGTGTGATGATGGATTTTGTCTGAAGCGCAACGGCGGCCGTATCACGGTTCGGCTTTAAAATGAGGTTCTTTGCGTTATCAATTAATGTTTCGTGCGACATCCTCGTGATCTGATAGTGGTTATGCATTTCACCAAGACTTGAGAGCGCATAAGGTTCATGATTAGATTTATTGCCGAATATCGATATGGTCTTTTTTGCAATCGCTTCAACAATGCCAACATAAGGAGAAATAAAAACCGGAAATGCTAATGTGCTGACGACATCCCAAACAGGATGCCACTTGCCCCTTTCCCGCATGAGCGTGATCCTTTCATCCGGAACAAATACATCCTTGAACCTGACAGAATTGGAACCCGTTCCTCTCATTCCCATCGCATTCCAATCGTAGATTATCTCGACGCCTTCAGAATTCATGGGAACAGAAAAATGCAAAACGTGCTCTTTGGTTCCGTCATGATAAGCGCAGCTCATCACGGCTACGTTGGCGATTGGTGATCCACTGCAGAAGGGTTTGGTACAATTGATTCGATAACCGCCCTCTACTTTCTCGGCGCTTCCATTTGAGGATACCCAGTCCCCACCGCCGGTACTTAATAGAACCCAATCTTTTTCCACTACGGCCTGCATTGTCTTGGTAGCGGCCGCATCTCCATTCATATGTTTGAATACCAGCACGGATACCAGGTGCATGTGCATGGATAGCGTAAGTGACGTAGAGGGACAATATTGGGCCAGGTCTTTCAAGAAATAACAAAGCTCTGAGTAGGTTACGCCCCCGCCTCCGAGTTCGGCAGGAATCAGGGCTTTGTATATGCCTTTTGCCTTGAGGAGACTGAAGTTCTTTTCGGCAAACTTGTTCTCGGCATCATAGATTAAGCCCTGTTTTTCAATTTCAGGGCCGATCTCGGTCAGGATGTTTTTTAAATCCATTTTTTTAGTAGCTGGCTCGGTGGCAATGTTCTGTAGCGTCATGTTGTTCGTTGTTTTGAATCTGACGAGGCCGCCATGCGTTATAACAGCAATCAGCGGCCGCTTGGACAAATCAAACTTATGATGGCCCGGGATGATTGTCGTTCACTTTTGATCCAAAAGATAGTACAATTGAGTCATGGCCGACGGTTGTTCAAAGGCCCAGGATCGGGTCTTCGACGAATTCCCGGGGTGATATTCCGAATCGTTTCTTAAATGCCCGTGAAAAATAGGTGGGGCTTGTAAAGCCTGAGTCGTAGGCAATTTCGGAGATGGTTCTGCTGTTTAGTTTGATGGAGCCGAGCGCTCTTTGCAGCCTGATCTCCTGAATGAATTGATTCGGTGATTTCGCAGTGAGTAATTTTAATTTCCGGTTCGCTTGTGATTTACTCAGGCCCAATTCAGCACTTAGTTTTTCAACGCTCAGGGTGGGGTTATTCCATTCTTTTTCGAAATAGCCCATTAACGATTTGAGAAACTTTTCGCTGTTCAGGTCGAGCACGACAATGGATTTGTCGATGGTGCTGTTAAAATTTTCGCCCTCGAAGATGTCCTTTATTTCTGATGTTACCGTGATGCGTCCCCGGCCTATTTCACTGAGATACCGGGACATCTTAACGGTGTCTTCGAAGAGGTTCTTTTCGTCAGTAACCGGGACGCCGGCACTTAAACCGATTTTCATCGTTAAATGCCGGTTGTAGGAAGTGTCGTCGAGGAGCGATTGATTTTCCAATGTGCATAAGACAGCCTTGGTCACTGATTCGAAAGAGGCCAGGATACAATCATCCTTATGGGTGACGAGCCTTCCCTGATATTTGGTAATGATATTTTCGAGAGATTGATTGGTCTGTCTGATCGCCTTGGCCAGGTCTTCCTTGTCGATGTTCTTTGCTGGCGTCTTTTCGATTTTAATAGCCATTAAAGTTCTGAAGGCAGGATCGTCGATAATGTTGAGTTCGGTATTTTTTGTGTTTACCGGGTCTTCGATTCTGCCCAGGAAGGATTCGACGATAGCGGCGTCGACTTCGATAATTTTGTGGGGGTATCCGCCATGCGCGTGGATGTGCATGTCTTCGAGGGCCTTGCTGTTGGGAGCTTCCACCAGGCAGAAGGCGAGTTTTCTTTTCTCGTCGCACCAGTAGGTCATGCCTCTGCAGCCGAATAGGTGCTCGACCTTGAGATCCATCTGATGCATCCGTGCCAGGTGTTCTGCGGTGATCTCGTCGGAGATGTCATGACGGTCCATGTAGATGGGCATAGCGGATAGAGTTCTTGGACCATGAATCTAAAGTTTTTTGCAGGGGGGATCAAGGGGAGGTGGGAAAAAGCAGTGTAGTTCCCGTTCCGGCTTGTGGAAAAGAAGTTACCCTGCTGAAGAAATCAACCACAAAGTCCGCCGTGCTGAAAGGTTATATGGCGGGATTTCAAATGGTGTGATTGGGGCAGTTGTCGTCGTTGTGTTCTTAGCGCTATTAATTAAGGTCTGTTTTGACGTTTGGGTTGTGACAGAAGCTGCGCACGCATATAGTCATTTTGACTATTTGAAAGCAGGTTAAAAATGGGCGGTTGCTGGCTTTCGTTATGGAATCCTTCAATTTTAACCTTCTCTCTGGTGAGGATGAGAAACCCATCAACCTTCTTTTCACTGTTCGTCGACCTTCCCTTAACGCCCCTGAATAGTGTGGTAAAGGATTCCTTGGTTCGGTTGCGCTTGTTTATAATTCTAACAACATCTCAGCATTTTATTTCCTCAGTAATTGTATGCATTTATAAGTAATATGAGGGGAACTTACCTGGGCGAACCGCGGTCAGTTAATGCACGTACGAATGTTGCTATCGTTTAATCAGGTTACCCTGCGTATCAAAGTATAACTTTTTTGCTTTACCCCCCTTCTCTACCACCACTTCTACATATTCCTTGTCAGTTTTTTTATCAACTACCTTAACAAACCTGTCGGACTTGATCGTATACCCCGAAAAGTCACCAGATGTAGCTGCCGTTCGGATAGATGCCGGCAATTCGAAATCTTTTTCCAGTACCTTCATTTTAAGTAACGTCCCATCTTTGGCGTACAGACCATAAATATAGCTGCCATTCTTACCCTTGAGTGACACGGTATAGTAGTCAACCTCAGTCTTTGAATTGCGCTTATCATCACCGGTAACTGACCACTCCGAATCGACGTGCTTTCCCGCCAGCATATAGTAGACAAGTACGTCATGTCCTGCGAAATCCTTTTCAACGGCCGCCACGACCTCCGACGGGACCGTTTTAGCAGAAACTTCTTTAGCATCAACTGTAAACAATTCCTTTTCCTGTGCCGTCGTATTGATCCAAACGAAGGCAAGAATAACTACAAGTAGCTGTTTCATACTTCTTAATTTGTTTATGGGCCGGGTGATGCTTAGCCCGTTTGTTTCCTCAATAAATTCACATAAAGTCCTGTCGCATGCGCATTTCCATTCTCTCATGGCGTTCCGCTTAGCCCGTTGCTATCGTGCGACAGGTAACTGTACACAACGGGGGCAATAACTTACTGGTCGTTGCGAATGACTTAACAGCACCTTTTCGCAAACTGCAAGAGCCAGATGGCAGCTCGCATTAAAGCATGTTTGACTCTGATACCTACTAGTTAGGCGCAAAAGACAATAAATACCAGCATTTAACGGTTAATCACTGTAAACCTCAGGCCCAGAGACATCAACTTTTCGGCCGCACGTCTGGCCAGTGTAATTCACACGCATTGACTTTGCTTCCTCCCCGTTCGCGGTCGGTGGTTCTTGACGCTCGGTTTTTATGATGGTATTTTCTGAAAGGCTTACTCGCCAGCGACAGAGCCAGCGGAAAAGTTAGGCGCCATCAATCTAAAAATGCGGGCTGCTTGCATCACTCATTCTTCAACACTTCCGCGGGATTGATGTTGGCCATTCGCCAGCTTTTCCACGTTACGGTAATGAGGGCAACCGCCATGCACGACGCGCCGGCGGAGATAAATATCCACGGACTTAACGCAATCTTAAAGGCGAACTCCTGCAGCCACTGGTTCATCAAATAAGCGGCAATCGGACAAGCGCATACAAAGGCAATGAACACCCACCACATGAAGTCACGGGCAAGCAGCCGTACCACGCCGGCCGAAGACGAGCCCAGTACTTTGCGCACACCAATTTCTTTTGTGCGTAACAGGATCAGGTAAGAGGATACACCAAACAATCCCAGCGAAGCAATGATCATAGCAAGAAAGGAAAATGCCGCAAACACACGTCCGAAGCGCTGATCACTTTTATACTGATTGAAGAAATATTGATCCAGGAAGAAATAATCAAACGGATTGTCCGTGAACACTTTTCCCCAAACCTGCTGAATGTCGCCAATAGATTGATCGATATTGCTGGAAGGAATTTTGAATACATAGTATTCCCCGGCCCATGGTGCGACAAGATATTTCTTCAACGCAAAAACCATAGGACCCACCTCATTGCGGAAAGAAGTTTGATTGAAATCTTTCACCACACCAATTACTTTCTTCGGCACCTGGATATCGTTGGATTCGTGCCAGTTAATGGTTTCACCGATGATATCTGACGGATTCGTATAGCCAAGCTGGCGTACAGCCGTTTCGTTGAATACAATGGTATGCTGATTGGTCGTGCTGGCGTCGCTGAAATTGGCCCCTGCAACAAACCTGGCTTTGAATAATGAGAAGTAGTTTTCGTCCACCGCCACGATGTTTGCACCGATACTTTTCTGCGGGTCACTGGCTCTGCTATAGCCTCTTCCCCAATGCACTTGCTCACCGGGTATCGACGAAGCCATCGCCATCGCAGATACGTTGCGCAATTGATCAATGGAGTGATAAAAATAATCCTGGTTCGCCCGGTAGGTACTATCCTTGATAGCGGGTCCTTTTACAATGAGTGTTTGATCCAGGTCGAAACCGGTATGCTGATGCAACATGAAATCCAACTGACGGTAGATGGTGACGGTGCTGATCATCAAAATGATAGACGCCGTAAACTGAAAAATAATTAGTGCGCGGTTCAATGACAGGTTGAACATGCGTGAGCCTTTTGTTTTCAATGCCGCCAATGGCCTGAGTGAGGAAATTGCATAGGCCGGATAAAGTCCGGAAGCAAGCGTACCGATTAAAAATAATATCGAAATAATCCCTATTTCGTGCTGCCTTAGGGTTAACGCTTCCGGTAACGAAAGTATGTTTTTCAGTAAGGGCAATGTCAGTTCCAGTATGACGACGGAAATAAGAATAGCTAACGAGTTCACCATAGCCGACTCCGCCATCAGCTGACCAATCAGTTGCCAGCGATTGGAACCGGAGATTTTCCGGATGCTGATTTCCTTGATGCTCTCCGCTGACTTTGCTATCGCGAAGTTGATATAGTTCACCCACGCGATCACCAGGATGAAAAGGGCAATGGTGGCCAGGAAGTTGATTGTCCTGCGGTCGCCATTGGCTTCAAGCTCTCCCCAGAGTTTAGAATCGAGATGAATGTTCTGCACGGGTTGCAGGGTGAGTTTCATGCTGTAACCGTTCGCCGGATCCTGAGCCAAATCCGTAATGTATTTTTTAAGGAACGCAGGAAATTTTTCTTCCACCACCGACGGACTAGTGTGCGGAGCAAGTTTCACGTACGTATAGAAGTTACCCCATCCCCAATCGTTATCGGATACTCCAAAGGCCTTTAACGTATTGAAGGAAACGAGGAAATCAGTATGGAGGTGAGAGTTGGAAGGTACATCTCTAAACACGCCCGTTACTTTCAGTGTGCTGATGCCACGCTCACCGCAGTGAAACTGCATGGTTTCACCCATCGGGTCTTCATTGCCGAAGTAGCGTTTCGCTGTCGATTCCGATAAGGTAACCTGATCGGGTAGCGCCAATGCACCAGATGCAGAGCCGCTTACCATTTCATAGGAGAATAGTTCAAGAAAAGAAGAGTCGGCATAATAGATTCTACTTTCACGAAACATTTTTTCGCCGGCTTGCATGACCGGATCGGCCATAAAAGGACCGGTATGTGCAAGGCGGGCGGCGTCCTCAATTTCAGGCAGGTCGTGTTTTAATGCAGGTGCAGCACCCGGGACCCATTGCGCGGACTTACCGGATTCCTCATTGTTCTCATAACCGTACTGAGCCAAACGATAGACCTGGGAGGACCGGAAGTCATCGAAACTTTTTTCATAGCGCACATAAAGACCAATCAGGATAAAGGATACGATGCCCAATGAAAGTCCCATGACGTTGAGGAACGCAAAAAGTTTACTCCTCCAGATCTTGCGGCCAGCGATGACAAAGAAATTCCGTAGCATAAACACAGGTTTGTCCGGGTTATTCAACAATTAGTCCAAATAACGCAGATGCGTATTTGAAAGCAATTTCAGGGATTTAAAGAGAACCATAGTCCGGTAGTGGATAGAAGCGCTCGTTTGCGGACGATTGCTACCAGCTTACTTATCCTCGTTTGGAGCGGGCGTTGTCGTTCGATAAGTTCCACCCCAACGTGAAAAGAAAGTTCCGGTTTGGAGTTCTATTCTGTGATTTTTCGACTAATGTCCCGCGCTATCTACTTGTGCATCGCTCATAATTTGAAGATCTTGCTTGTCAAGAATGCAACCTGTAACTTATGCTTCTCATATCCACGTCAAATGTATTGTACTAACCATGGCGTCGAAACAAGACTACGAGTTAGATGTCAACGATCCCAATAAAACCCGGATCAGTCATTTTCTGAGCAGTACGGGCGAAAGACTAACAAAGGTTCCGTGGGACCAACGTAACATCAAAGAAGCCGATAACGTCGTCGCAGCTTATAAATTTGAAAGCGATGATCAATCGCTAAGCATTACCGTGATATCGGCAACGTCGTATCATGACGCCAATCGGATAGCTGCAGTCAATGGGTTCAATGAGTTATCTCATGGTAAATGGGGTAGCAATGGAAGTATACTATATCTTGTTCAATCGAGTGATAAGGCCAGAGTTAGTGCCACTGTTAGCATCTTTGCAGGCGAAGAATAAACGCTACCTATTGAATAGATTACTTGACGCGCGTTACGAAGGCACAGTTCAACCTATAACCGACATTTGGTTACACGGCGTCCGGATAAGGTTGTGCTGAAGGTGCCGAAGATCACCCGAAAAAAGAGCGCACGATGATAAAATAGGCGCCTTACCGTTCTGGCGTGACGGTCCTGTATCAATGATTTTCGAACGGTTATGATTCTTATCACGGTCCAGCATTTTATTTCCTTAAGTATATTATATACATTTATAAATAATATGAAAGGAACTTACCTGGGCGAATTTGAGGAACTTGTTCTACTAGCTGCTGGCATACTGACAGACGACGCATACGGTGTAGCCATTCGCAAAGAGATCGAGAAGCAAACAAAGCGACCTGTTAACATTGGCGCTGTCCACACTGCCTTGCACCGGCTCGAAGAAAAAGGTTACCTGAAGTCAGAATTCGGAGAAGCCACGCTAGTCAGGGGAGGGAAGAGGAAGCGAATATTCACACTCACACCTTTTGGATTGAAAGTGTTGAAGAAAGCTCAGGCGCTTCGAAGCAACATGTGGTCGAAATTGATACTTCAAAGGAATTAAAACGCGCGCGTTATGAAACAACACCCACCCCGTCTGGCAAAAAGTATCCTTCGTCGCTTTTGTCATGTGTCGTTCCTGGAGGAGGTTGAAGGCGATCTCGATGAACAGTTTTACGAGCGTCTCGAGGGTAGCGGGTCATTCAAGGCACGGTTGCATTACTGGATCGATGTGACGAGGGCTGTTGCATCGGGGAATGGTTACGGTCGCAAGGAGCCTCGTTCGCGTGTGACAATAGGCGATTCGTTGGCTCACTTCTTCAAGATCTTCTTCCGCAATCTCAAGCACAACCGTTCGTCCTCGTTTATCAACATAGCCGGCCTCGCCTTAAGCCTGATGAGCTTTGTGGCAATCTATCTTTATGTATCCGATGAACTCACGTTCGATAGCTTTCACCCCGATGCAGATAATGTCTATCGCATCAGTCACTCCTACAAACGTCACGGTGATGGCATTGCCGAGACCGATGCACGCGCCGGTGGCTTGTTTGTCGTGGCGTTGAAGGAGGCTATGCCGGAGGTGGAAGCTTATACACGATTCTCGCGCTTCGGCTACCCGGGTTTTGTGAAGAATGAGAAAGCCAACATCATGAGCGAAGAACAACAGTTCTTCTGGGTCGACTCTTCATACGCCAAAATTTTCAGCCTGCCCATGGTTTCGGGCGATCCTTCTGTCATCCTCAGGGATCCACACAATGTGATTATCAATGAATCGATGGCAAAAAAGTATTTCGGCACCGCCGATCCCATCGGACAGGAGCTTATCTATTCGCGCACCGGGATGGCTTTCAATTTCGTGGTCGCTGGTATCATGCGGGATTATCCTTCGAATGCGCATTTTCATCCCGATTACATGGCGAGCAACGTGGCGCTCGGTCCTCTTTGGAAAAGGGACGGCTACGACCGAGTGAATGATTGGGGCGATGCATTTACATACTCGTTCTTCCGGCTCGCAGAGGGTACCGATCCCACGAAAGCGAAAGAAGCACTCACCCGTATTTTCAGGGAGCACTTGAACCCGGAACGCACCGATTTACCGGTCCTCACCAAGCTTACCAATCTGCATTTCACACACGGAATGTTGGTGGAGCTGGAATTGCCGGGCGATAAAATGTACGCCTACATTGCTGCGTCAGTTGGTGTAATCGTGTTGATCATCGCTGCGATCAATTACATGAACCTTGCCACCGCGCGGTCCGTCCGACGATCCAGGGAAGTCGGTCTTCGAAAAACACTCGGCGTAAGGCGATCGTCACTCATCTTTCAATTTATCGGAGAGTCGATCGTGCTGGTTTCGATATCATTTGTGATCTCACTGATCTTTACGGTTGTGTTGCTGCCGTTCTTCAATCAACTCACGGGTAAGGCGTTTGACATTTATTCGGTGATCGATGGGAATGCCCTGCCAATACTCCTTGGTGTGATACTCATTCTCGCCCTGTTGTCGGGCAGCTACCCGGCGTTTTATCTCTCTCGGTTCAAACCCGGTGATATTTTGAAAGGAAAGATCATCACAGGCACCGGCGCCGAGAACTTCAGAAAGACATTGGTCGTCTTCCAGTTCAGCATGACCGTGCTGCTCATCGTAAGTGCAGCCGTTATCCACAATCAACTTACGTTCATACAGTCGGGTAAGCTCGCCGCTCAAAAAGAAAAAATCATGACCGTGCGACTGGCCGACGTGGGAAATCAAGATCAGTTGCGACAGTCGATGAGCCAGAACAAGGAAGTAGAAGAGCTATCATTCAGCGATCACTTACCCCGGCAGAGCAATATGGGTTTCATCATGCTGCCCTTCGTGCTCCCATCGTTGGGCAAAGAGGAACACATGTGGGATGGTCTTCGGGTCGACGAAAGTTTCGCGACTATGTTCAACCTTGAACTCCTGGAGGGCAGGAACTTTTCAAGTGCACTTCCGGCCGACACGAGCAATTTTATTATGAATGAAGCGGCGGTGCGGAGCCTCAACCTTACACCGGAGCAAGCAGTTGGTCTCCAGATCACGATCAACATCGACTATTGGGACGCCAGCCATCACGTGGACGGTAAGGTGATCGGAGTCGTCAAGGATTTCCCCTACGGTTCGGTTCGTGAGGCCATCACACCCATGGTCCTTAGCGGAAGGTACCAACATTCGGAGACCATGAATATCAGGCTCTCTGGCGACAATTACTCCGAAGCGATCGCAAGCATTGAAAAATCGTGGAAGAAAATGTATCCGTCGAACCCATTCAAATACTGGTTCCTGGACCAGGAGTTCGGAAGGTTGTACAAGCAGGAGATGCAAATGGGAAAGCTGGCGGACTACTTCACCGGCTTTACGATCGTGATCGCCTGTCTTGGGTTATTTGGGCTCGCTTCGTTTACCGCCGAACAAAAGACCAAAGAGATCGGTATTCGAAAGGTGCTCGGGGCGTCAATCGGGCAGATCCTCGTTTTGCTGACAAACAAGTTCATCAGGCTTGTGCTGATATCGTACGTGATAGCGATACCCCTCGCGCTGTATGCCATGAATTCGTGGCTGGAGAATTTCGCCTACAAGGTGCCGCTACACTGGTCGGCGTTTGTGGGGGCAGGGTTGTTGATACTTGTGCTTACGTACATCACTGTGGGCATTGAGTCTATTCGGGCTGCGGTTGCGAACCCGGTGGATTCGATCAGGCATGAATAGGATCAGGGCTTGATTCTGTGTCCATTCGCGACCTTATTTAATAATTCCGGACAATTGAATTCGATCAAGGCGACGCGCTGATCTCGACCGGTTTCACCTCGCGATCATCGCCATGCTTGATCTGATTTCTACCTGATCTGTATCAACGCGCGACTGTCGCGGCATTATTTTTTCAGGAGAGATGACTGTTCATTCCATGCGAAGTTGTGGTGGTTCTCTATCTTCCAAATAACCTCCACACCCAACGCGCGACAAACATTCGCGTGGATCGCATCATGACAAGCCTTCGCGTATTCACCCGCAAGACTCATCGACATCCAATACTCCTCCCCCGCTTCACTATCGAGATCGAGCCACGCGAGATGCTTCGCCTCACGCGGTAGGCGACAAACATTCATCGCGATATCCGTGTAGCGCTGCGCGATGTTCGCACCTAAACTTCTCGATCCCGAGTGCGACAGGATCGCGGCATAACTTCCGGGCTGCACGCCGAGCGTGTTACCTTCATCCACGTCGAGCATGCCCAACTCGACGAAGTGATTCCCTGAACCCGAACTTCCAAGCTGACGCATAGCCTTGCCATGGAGCTTGCGCAGCAACTCCGGTAGTTTAAAATGCGGATGATCGAGCACCGCATGATCCGGACGATCATCCAATCCGCCTTCGTTTCCGAAGTGAGTAACCTCTTGCAAGGCGCGTTTAATTTCATACGCGCGATGCTCAACATAACTTCCCGGAGCGTCGAGGATGCTAAGCGCCATGCGGCATCCGATGTCCATCCCGACGCCATAGGGAATGATCACATTCCTCGTGGCAAGTACGCCACCAATGGGAAGTCCGTATCCCTGATGCGCGTCAGGCATTAATGCTCCGCGTTCGGCGACGGGCAATCGCATGACGAGCTCCATCTGTTTGATGGCACCCGCCTCGATGTGCTTGGTGCCGAAGACGTCGAAGTGTTTGGGTTCGCCTTCCAACTCGTAGGCCTTGAAGCTTTCTGTGATGGATTTCGAAACCGGTTGTGTGCGAGCAGCCCGAGGGTATCGTGATTGAGATAGTCGTCAGGATGCGTCAGCACCTTGTTGATCAACGATAACTTCTCTTCATTTGGCGTGTGACCAAAGTGCCGGTTCATGATGTTGAGCGACAGACTTCTGGCCACTTCCGAAGGGAAGTTGATCGTTGACAGTTCTTGTATACTTAGCTTTTGTTTGCCCATAGTAGTAGCACTCCGGTCTGTCGAGGAAAGCCGGTGAAGAGCAATGCAACGCCTATGCTATGCTTTGATAGAAAGCACAGACGACAGCAGCTCAAAGCCTGTGCGAGGCTTTTGGTTTGTTTTAAAAAATTGATTTAGAAAATGACAATACACTAGCCGGACTGGCGGTTACCAGCTTGCACACGCTGAGTGGCCTGACTGCAGCAGGGCGATATGGGCGATGAGGACCAACATAGCTTTCCGATGTTTAAAGACATTGGAGTGAAATGGTGATGCGAAGATAGTGAACTTACGCGGACCCACGATAGCGTTGAAACTTTTGGCAGTTTTTCAGGCAATCATACAAACTATTTTCCTAGCCATTTCTTGACTTCGTCCTTCGCTTGATCAAGAGGAAACCGGTTCAGACTTTATGATGAAATCCATCGCCTATTTACTTATTACCTATTTCCTTATTACCTTTTTACCATGAACAGAAAGACCTTTATCAAATCTTCACTCCTGACATCAGGAGCAATGTTGGCGGGAAACGGATTGATTGCATCAGCGTTCAATCGGCCGGCGATATCTAAACGCGATCGAATGCTTCAATGGCTTGAGGGCAAAGCCAAACCAGGATATACACCGGCGGCATTCTTCCTCCACTTCGACGATAAGCATCGCGTTGGATCATCTGCTGCAAGCAAACACCTTGAATATTTCAAGTTCACGGATATGGATTTTGTAAAGATCCAGTTTGAGGCGGATTACCAGATTGTTGATTTTAAGAAGCCGTCAGACTGGTCGAAGATGAAGGCTAACAAACTTGATTTTTATGAACCACAACTGGTGGCGGTTCGGGAAATCGTTAAGTCGGCGAAAAAGGATGCGCTCGTGATCATGACCACCTATTCTCCCTACATGTGGGCTGGTCAGGCGGCGACGCACACTGCGTTGGGTCGCCATTTGAGCGAAGATCCCGAAGCAGTGAAGCGGGGACTGGATGCCATAGTGGAAAGTCAACTGCTTTTTCTGCGCAAGTGTATGGAGATCGGAGTGGATGGATTTTACATGTCTACGCAAGGATCTGAAAGCGGTCAGTTCACCGATCCGAAGATTTTCAACAACTACATCAAACCTGCTGACTTGGTTGCAATGCAGGAAGTAACGAAAAAGTGTCCGTTCAATATCCTTCATGTCTGTGATTACGTGGCGCCATATGAAAGTTACGCTCAGGTGCTGGATTATCCGGGGCAAGTAGTTAACTGTAACACACACTTGAAAGACAAGACACATTCATGGAGTGATCTATCCGCTATGTTTAAACGTCCATTGATGGGCGGGTTGGACAGACATGGTGTGCTTACAACGGGGACGATGGATCAAATCGAAGCAGAAGTAAAGAATGTTTTAGCCAATCGGCCGAAACAGTTTATTCTTGGTGCGGATTGTACGGTGCCCGGCGATATTGATTGGAAGAGGTTGCAGAAGGCGATAGCCGTGGCTCACCAGGTTTAATGGTAAGCATTCAAATTTCTTACTGCGTCTATAACGTCGTCGTGAACGGCACGCAGACACCGACTTATTCGCCCAGCGGGGACGCTCGCCGCACCATCTAAATTCATTCCTGCTTGCCTGATTGTTTTGGCGACTCGTCTCGAAACCAGCATGTTATTTCAATTCGGAACAGGCGCGGAATGGCTTCGATGACTAAGGCCCCGGACGAATAAACATCGTCTGCAACAAACACTTTTCTGAGGGTGAAAAAGGCTTATTAGTCCGTTTGAGCCCGCTGACCGTTCACATATTCCGTTTCTACAGTTGCGGCCTTAGTTTGGCAAATCACCTATCGCAGCCTGATTATGAAATCACGTTCCCTTAGCGCAAAGATATCCCTAGTATCGTTCGTGGTGGTGGTGTACATATCCGTTAGCAGTTTCACTACGCGATCAGAATTCGATGATGTTCAGGAGGTGACAGTCGGGTACCCGGAGGGTTACAGGGATTGGACGCACGTAAAGACGTATGTCATCAAACCCAAAAATCCCGCCTTTTCTAGTATTGGAGGATTTAACCATGTGTACGCAAATGACAAAGCCATGATTGGCTATAAAACCGGAAACTTTCCAAACGGTTCGATTATTGTTTCCGATGTAATCGATGCCCTCGATGACAGCCTCAACACACGTGAGGGTACACGAGCCAACCTAAGCGTAATGGTTAAAGACACGATTCATATTCAGGATCCCGGCGGATGGCGATTTGAAACTTTTGAAAAAGATAATAAAACAACGAGGCTGCTTACCCCAACCACGAGGTTAAAGTGCAACAATTGCCACAAGCGTAACCAGGACATGGTCTTTAGTGACTATCGTCAGTAAAACCTTACGAATCATGTATCATTGATCAGCCACCTTATCCCTCATCCGAAAATCGGTAACTAGCTCGGCACCGTCTCTCTTTCATTCGCCTCATAAGTCCGTGGAACAGCATCAACATAATTGTTCTTAGAATTAAGACTCGTACAATTAGAGCCGAACGTGGGTCCGCATTTTTTTAGCGAACGTCACTTACAAAGATACCCAAAATAGGTCGCTTTGATCATCCTGTCGCTATCGTCATACTCAAACACTATAGAATCTCCATGAGAATTGTCGTCCTCATGCTTTGAAATCACGCGTCCTTTTGAATCAGAATCAAACAGCAACACCGTTTTTGGCATGGAATCCCTGTGCTGCTCTATCCGGATTAACTGTCCGGATGCATCATAAAAAAGTTGTTCTCGACCTGATTGAGACCCGACACCTGCTGGAGCCTTCCGTCGGCGTTATAAGTAAATATTAACTCTCCACGCAACGTATCTTGCATATCAACCTGTGCGGCAAGACGGAACGTTCTACATGTTTTCATCATAGAAACATGTTTGAAACAAAATGGCAAAACCCAGTAGTGCTCCCTGTCCCGTCAGCCCATTCGTTGTCTTAACACGTATTGAAAAAAAATAAACATAGTCGATAAGGGTAAATCCCGACAGAGTTGTCATGGGATTGTTAAAACCATAAAACCGCATCGACCCCATGTTATCCCCCACAAGACGTTATCCGATTTTGCTTATCCTCCTGATGCTCGCATCGGGCTATGCTCCAGTAGCATTCTCGCAGGCCATTACGCAAACCGTAAGAGGTCGCATCATAGACGAAGATACGCGCATGCCATTGCCCGGTGCGAACATTGTCGTCGTAGGTAACGAAAAGGTCGGCACCACTTCCGATGCAGAGGGATATTTTTGGTTGCAAAACATACCCGTTGGAAGGATCTCACTCGCGTTAACCTTTATTGGATATGAGAATCGTAACCTGCAAAATATACTCGTTACAAGCGGTAAGGAGACCGTTCTCGACGTAACCTTAAAGGAATCACTGCTGATGATGGATGCGATCGAAGTGAAAGCAAACAAGTCGGAAATTGCAAATGAAATGGCGTTAACCAGTGCCCGCGCATTCAGCGTGGAAGAAACTAAACGTTACGCCGGTTCCTTTAATGACCCGGCACGAATGGTGTCGGCTTACGCAGGAGTTGATGCCGATGTGAGCGGTAACAATTCGATCATCGTACGGGGAAACTCTCCCAGGGGAATCCAATGGAGACTCGAAGGGATCGACATCCCGAACCCGAATCACTTCGCCGATGAAGGCTCCACAGGTGGCCCCATCAACGCGCTGAATAGTCAGATGCTGGCCAACTCCGAGTTTTATACAGGCGCGTTTGCGCCGGAGTTCGGCAACGCCCTTTCCGGCGTGTTCGACATGAGCCTACGAAAAGGCAACAACGAAAAGCGGGAGTATAGCTTCTCCGTTGGCATCCTTGGAACTGATGTCTCCGCCGAGGGACCCTTCGTCAAAGGTGGGAAAGCTTCCTATCTCGTCAACTACCGTTATTCAACGCTCAGCATACTGAACGACCTCGGTCTCGTAGACTTTGATGGCGTACCGAAGTATCAGGACCTTTCTTATAAAATATATCTGCCCACCAAAAAATTGGGAACGTTCTCCCTCTTTGGACTCGGCGGCAAGAGCAAGATCACGGAAGAAGAGTTTGCGGAAGGAAATGAAGACCTGCTGTTGGAGCGTGGATACTATAATGCCGATATGGGTGTAACAGGGATCACGCAGTATTGGCCATTATCCGAAAAGACTTATCTGCTGAACAGCTTTACAATATCCACCAATGGCAGCGGTTACGACGGATATAAACCGAATGACACCGATGAGTTGCGACAGGTAGACGACTTCTCGATGGACAAGCATTCGATCAAGGCAGCATCTTCCATCAACCACAAGTTCAACGCCAGGCATACTGTACAGGCCGGATTCATCTTCACGCAACATTCGTTCGATTTTTACAACAACTCATATGAAACCGAAAGCGACTCTTATGTTACGAATCAGGACAGCAAGGGAAAGGCAGATCAGTATCAGGGATATGTAAGCTGGAAGTTCCGCCCGACGAATGACATTTCACTGGTAAGCGGATTACATGTTCAGAAGGTAAGTCTCAACAGCGAAATCTCTGTAGAGCCGCGGATAAGTGCAAGGTGGCAGTTCCATCCAAGACAAGCAATCACGGCCGGCTTCGGTATTCACGGCAAGATGGAATCACTGCCCAATTATTTTGCTATCGTCGACGACGGCAACGGAGGGTCTGGTATGCCGAACACAAATCTCAAGATGAATAAGGCACGGCACTTCGTAGTAGGTTACGAAAACAAACTTTCAGAAAACCTCTTCCTTAAAATTGAAGGTTATTATCAGCAACTATACCACTTGCCGGTCGAGAATGATCCCTCCAGCTCATATTCATTGGTTAACGAGGTTGAAGGATTTACCGACAGAGCACTCGTGAACAAAGGAACGGGCAGCAACATGGGCATGGAGCTTACGCTTGAACGCTACTTTGCCAACGACTACTATTTTCTCGTTTCCACTTCGATATTCGATTCCAAATACAAAGCACTTGACGGCGTGGAGCGCAACACACGCTTCAATAGTAACGTCATTGCTAATGTGCTTGTCGGGAAGGAGTTTCACCTGAACAGTAAGAGAGCAAAAAACAAAGTCATTGGTATCAATGCCAAAATCTCGAGCCTGGGCGCACGACGTTATACGCCGATTGACGTCGAACAGTCTGCGTTAAAGAACGAGACAGTGTATCTGGAAGATCAGGCCTTCTCGCAGAAGGGCGACAATGTGTTTCTGGCGAACATCGCGGTGTCCTATCGGATAGATAATAGAAGAATCAGCCAGGAGCTCAAGCTTGACATTCAAAATGTTACCAACAACGATGCAAAGCTTGGGTATTACTATAATGATAACACGGATGAAGTCGAGTCTTCAGACCAGCTGCCACTGTTACCGGTGCTCAGTTACACCATCCATTTTTGAAAAGAGACGCAACACGAACTGTACTGGCAAGCAGAAGAGGCCAGACAACAAACTGGAGTTTGCCACAACACAGCACAGGCCTGGCTAACGTATCAAGTGAACAGTACCTTTAATCGTTCTCGAGTCTCCACGGCAATTGGCAATTTCCCCATACCAGAAATAAACTCCAGTAGGCAACTCCCCGCCGTTCCATCCCGTGTTTCCTGAATCCACATAAACAGTTTCTCCATATCGATTAAATACTTTAAACGACGCTGATGGATCATTCGTAATCATCCTGAACACCTCATTCTTGTCGTCACCATTCGGGGTAAATACATTAGGCACATATAAGGTATCGGCCGGTAAAATCAAGACATGTTGGGGAGTGGTCTCAGAATGGCATCCCCCAAGCTCAAAGGAAGCATAATAATAGCCTGTCTTTTCTGGTCTCAACTGAGCTTCTGAGCTGCTTAACGTGTTGGCATCTGAAATTGACTGTTCATAAAATTTCCACGCCACTGAAATTCCAGGCACCTCACTTTTCACAGTGAGTTTTTCCTCACCATTCGGGCAAAATTCCAAACTGGTTGCTTCCGGGGAGACGCTCGCATTGAACGAATCGTTGATGATAACAGATTTTTCTTCCGGCAGGCAATACGTTGTTTGCGCGACAACTTTTACGACGCCATTGGTGTGAATATTCACAGCGTTCCCCCCATCTTGAATAATCGCAAATTCTGTTTCGGTGGGCTCTTTCTTCATCCAGACAATAGTCGCTAAGTCAGTCTCCGGGTTATTGAGAGAAACCGTTACATCACCCGTAAGACAGATGTTTCCGGACGTTGATAGCAAAGGCATATACGGCTTGATAACCTTAGCCAAAGTCGTCTTGCTATATTGACAACCAAGTGACGAATTATACTTATAAGTTAACAGGTAATCGCCAGGCGATTGGCGAGGACTGAAGCTACTGTTAGTAACGCCTGTCCCGCTCCAAAGGCCGCCGGCTGGTGTTGCTTTGAGGGGTATGGGGTTGCCTGAATTGTTACAACTTGTGGCTGGTGTTTCAAGCATTAGCTCGACCTCCTCATTGCGAACCTCTATAGTAGGTGAGAACGCTGCGCAGCTTCCGTTGTTAGCCTTTACCTGGTACTCGCCTCTTTTTGTAGCCGTCAGATTGGAAGAGAGAATATCCAGGGAATTAAAAACATTGTTACTGGTTTCCCGGTAGTACCATTGATAAGAAACATTTGGCTCAGGCTCAACTTTGAGCAAGACAGAAATAGGGTTAACGGTGGCACAAACGATTTGATCGGTACCATCTGCAATAACGGTCAGGGGGTCATCAGCTACCTCAATCTGGAGTAATCCAGCGTTGGCACAATTTGGGGTTTGGTAAGTTATGGTGTACACACCAGGTCCAACTGAAGAGGGATCAAAAATGCCCCGTGATGCATTTGTAATTCCAGGGCCAGACCAATTGCCGAGAAATGGATATCCCAACAGTTCAACCTGTTGATCTGAGAAGCAAACAGGTGGAACTAGTTTTACTATGGGGGGTGTTGGAACGACGTATACGGAACCTGAGATCTTCCCAGTCTCAAGGTCTTCAATCGGCGCACCCATAAAGAAGTCCGTTTCATCAAGATGGACAGCCATGCCAAAATAGTCTTTAATGAAAGAGTCGCCGGAAAAATCGGCGATCCATTCCGTATTAGTCCAATGGTAGTCTTTGGCTTGAAAAACTGATGCAAGCCCCGGTTTATTGATTGCCTGACCTGTTTTATAGGTGTCGCTTAACGGTGATCCTACAATTAATGTATTGTGAAATGCTGCCAGCGAGTATCCGAACAACCCGCTTTCTTCCTTGGTTTTGGGAATTATTTTTGCGGACTCAGTGCGCGAAGTCCATTCTTCGTTTGGCAGTTTAGTATATACGTACACCGCTCCAACATCCCAGGTGCCATTGTAATCCCTGGTGGGCGCTGAAATAAAGATCGTTCCGTTTGATATGTAGTTCGAAAAGCCAAATCTGTCACCGTTTGTTCTCACAGAGAAATCTGGTGAAAACTGGATCGGTTCAGGATCGGTCTGAGACAGTACACATTTTGGCTCCCAGTTTCCTTCCTGATTTAGCTCCAGAATTTTTGCACCGGCTACGATCACATCGCCCTCAATACTCACGGGGACAGTAGAGCTTCTTGCAAAGAAGTTTGAACCCTGAATACAAATGGATTGATGGAACTGAAATTGGGTGCCATTGAACTTATAGAGTGCCAAAAAGATGTGGCATTCGTATATGCTTCCCGAGCTACCGCTATCCATGTACGGAATAACGAGCCAATCCTCGCTCATAGCTATATTGTCTCCTGACGTGTAAACGACAAGGCCGTCTGTCGTTGGATCAATTTCCTGAACCAATTCTGGGTTACTCCAATTCGTTCCCTTCCTGTAGACAAAGAATTTTCCGCCGGGTGAATGACCTGCAGCTGCGACAGTCAGGTAGTCTCCCCTGATAGCCATATTGGAGCCGAACACGTCATCTGTACGACCACCGGGTGGCGGCAATATTTTTCCGGCTTTTGCCCATCCGGCCCCGCTCTTTGCATAAACATACACGGCACCTGCATTTGCCTTAACAGTTCCGTCGTATGGAGCCGAAACAAACAGGTTATCTCCCAATCCCAAAATTTTCGTTCCGTAATAATGGGCGGCCGTGCTCTTTTTGGGAGTATCCAGATAATTGGTTTGCCATGCTCCACCCGATCGCGTATAACTTTTCAACGCAACTTGTGTAATACCGACATTCGGGTGTGCCACATAACCCACTACAATATCGAGGCTCTGATTAGCAGTTATCACAGCTCCGAATCTTTGAGGGGTGCCGGGATCAGGTTGATTTTCTTCAATCGTTTCGTAACTCGGATTACACCATCCGCTTGGACCCTTCCGTAAGCGTGTTAGAAATCCCCTGCCATCTGCATTGCGGGAGGTAAGGAGCAAATCATTACCAACAGATGCGAACACGTTGGGATCCCAATAGTCCGGATCAGTGCTTGCATTCGCATCAAAATGACAGGTAAGATAGCCATCAGGCCATGGCCCGGATTGAGGTTGTTGAAAGAATACAACTTCCCATTTAGGCTTATCCGTTTCGACGTCTACAGAAGCAAGTGTAAAAATTCCATCTTCGGTAAAGGCGAAATTGTTGTTGCCAAATCCATAAGAATAGTGAAGATCGCCGGGAGCCAGTTTAGCCTCTAGTTGATAATTGCTAAGCGTACCACTATTGTCTTTGTAAACATAAATTCGCCCATTGGCGGTAGGAGCAAATCGTGTGAAAGTTGCCATACGCGAACCCTGAAACTGAACCCCGCCTCCGCCAAAATCATCTACGTCTGCTTCGGGCGGAGGTATCACCGTTCGCGCTGACGCGTTGCTCCATTCGTTACCCGCATTCTTGTGATAAAGAAACATGGCCCCGGTGCCTCCATAGGGAAACGAACTATCCTGGTGCCAGATGTCAGTAATCACAACCGTATT
>DATHKA010000583.1:0-8110 GCA_035489615.1 Chryseolinea sp. | reverse complement strand
CTTCCTGATATTCTTTTTTTCTGTCGCTGCGGGCCGTTATGCCACCTCCGCTTCGGTAATAATAGCGTCCTTCCTGTTGTTCGATGAAGCGGATCATCACGCCACTATCCAGGGTGGTGCCATCAAATATTCCAAAGACCCCCGAATAGTAACCACGGGGCTCGCCTTCCGATTCCGCGATAATTTGCGTGGTCTTCCGTTTCGGCGCGCCCGATACGGAGCCGGCAGGCAATAACGCCACCAGCAGGTCCCCCAGGCGACCTGAATAATGCGCGGCAACGGTACCCCTGATGCTCGAACTCACCTGAAGCAATTCGCGATCGATCGCCGTGATCTTTTCCAGATAGCGAAAGCGTTCTACCTGCACGTTATCCGCCACGGTGCTCAGGTCGTTCCTGATGAGGTCGACGATGGTCACGTGCTCGGCGAGTTCCTTCTCGTCCTGAAGGATGACCTCGGCAGCGTTGGCAATGGACGCGTCGATCGTGCCTTTCATCGGATAGCTGCGAATTACGCCGTCTGCCACCTGAATAAAAATCTCCGGCGAAAAAACGAGAAACGCATCGCGAAAGAAGAGCTTGTAGCGGGCCGCGCTGGCATAAAAAAGCTCCCGAAGCGTAAACGGCATCACGACTTCCGTTTTTATGGTGAGGTTGGCCAGGTATGAATCACCATAGATGAGATGATCGTACACCTGCTGAAACTTCAGGTTATATGCTTCACTAGAAATAGGGTGTTTGCTCAGTCGCAGTTCGGCCGACAACGGCCGAACTGGCGAGACGTTCGTGCGGCCGTTTACGTCGTACAATACCTTCGTGTGATCCAGGTTATGCAGGGGAAGTATCTCCGGCTTTCGCATTTCGAAATCCACCACGAACAGGAAAGGTGTGCCCGCCCGCGAGAGGCTATTCATTTGTTCACTGAACTCACCGATGCCCATTGCCATCGTCAGGGAATGTTCATGTACTTGTGAATCTGTAGCGAAACCTGCCATCGTGGATTGTCCTTCACGAAGTCGATAATCAGAGGAAGCACCTCGTCGTGCCTCGACCATTCGGGTTGAAGGAACAACTGACAGGACGATTTGAGTTGAGATACAAATCCGGTCGCCCACTCGATGTCTGACTTGTGGTAGATGACCACTTTCAATTCATCGGCATGATCAAAAACGGTCGGATGGGGTGCCTTGAATTTCTTGGGTGAAAAACACACCCAATCCCATTCACCACTCATGGGATATGCGCCGGAAGTCTCAATATGCGTCCGGATGTTTCGTGCGCGTATAGACCGTGTGAGGTCAGTGAGGTCATACATCAGGGGCTCGCCACCTGTTATTACCGCGATGTGTGTGCGCGTGGCCGCCGCCCGCGACGCCATCTCTTCAATATCGACGAGGGGGTGTGCCGAAGCATCCCAGGACTCTTTTACGTCACACCAGACGCAGCCTACATCACAGCCTCCCAGCCGGATGAAATAGGCCGGCGATCCCTGGTAGGCGCCCTCTCCCTGGATGGTATAAAAATCCTCCATGAGTGGCAGCACACTGGTACGCACAAGGTCCTTCGTCGTCATGACGGATGGATAAAATGGTTTTAAGGATTTCTCAATTCCGCCGCTCTGAGCGTATTCAGCAAGAGCGATGCAATGGTCATCGGACCTACCCCTCCCGGAACAGGCGTGATAAACGAGGCCTTCGGTGCCACATTCTTGAAATCGACGTCGCCCTTGATGGCCCACCCCTTCGGATATTCCGGACCCTCAACCCGCGTAGTGCCAATGTCAACAACGACGGCGCCAGGCTTGACCATGTCGGCCGTGACAAGGCCCGGCTTGCCTACCGCGACGAGAAGAATATCCGCCGATCGGGTAAACGTTGCCAGATCCTTTGTGTACTTGTGACAGATCGTAACGGTCGCGTGTCCTTGTTCGGTGAGCATCATGCTTAAGGGTGCGCCGGCAATGCGGCTTGCGCCGATCACCACGGCATGTTTTCCTTCCGTTGCAATATTGTATCGCCGCAGCAACTCCATTACGCCATAAGGCGTGGCAGGCAGCAACAGTGGATTCTTTGATATTATACTTCCAAAGTTGTGGTTGGTAAATCCATCCACATCCTTGTCGGAACGAATATTCTCTGTAATGCGCTCCACCGAAATGTGTGGCGGAAGCGGGAGCTGAACGATAAAGCCATCCACATCGTCGTCGTTATTCACGTGGTCGATGTGTTTCATCAGGCGATCCTCGCTGATGGTGTCGGCAAATCGCATCATCGTATAATGAAATCCGACACTCTTGCAGGCCTTTACTTTATTGTCGACATACGTCTGACTTGCCCCGTCATCGCCAATGAGAATGATGGCGAGGTGGGGAATCTTCTTCCCGAGCTGCTTGCGTTCTGCAACGCGCTGCGAAATTTCCATCTTGATATCGCTGGAAATCTTGCGGCCATCAATAAGCGTGTAAGAAGTCGTTGTTTCAACCATATGAGATGCGGACGATCAATCAATTTTCAATACGGCCATGAACGCCTCCTGCGGGATTTCTACGTTCCCCACCTGGCGCATGCGCTTCTTTCCTTTCTTTTGCTTTTCGAGGAGCTTTCTCTTCCGCGAAATATCACCACCATAACACTTGGCCAACACGTTCTTGCGAATGGCGCTAATATTCTCGCGTGATACAATCTTTTGACCGATGGCTGCCTGGATAGCAATCTCGAACATCTGACGCGGAATGAGTTCCTTCAACTTTTCACAAAGTTTGCGTCCCCAATCCTGGGCCTTGGCACGATGCACGATGGCGCTTAACGCATCTACCTTTTCGCCATTGAGCATGATGTCGAGTTTCACCATATCAGATTCGCGGAAACCGATGAGATGATAATCGAGCGAGGCATAGCCTCGTGAAATGGACTTCAGTTTGTCAAAAAAGTCGAATACGATCTCCGACAACGGCATTTCGAAAGAAAGCTCTACCCTATCCGTTGTGAGGTATTGTTGGTTCTTGATGATCCCGCGCTTATCCATACAAAGTCCGATGATCGGCCCGACGTACTCCGACTTGCTGATGATCTGGGCGCGGATGTAAGGCTCTTCGATGTGACCCACTCGTGTGGGATCAGGCATTTCTGATGGCGCGTTGATAGAATGCTGTGTTCCATCCGTGAGATATGCGTGAAATTGCACCGAAGGAACCGTGGTGATCACGGTCATATCGAATTCGCGCTCGAGGCGTTCCTGGATGATCTCCATATGGAGCATCCCCAGGAATCCGCAGCGGAAGCCAAAGCCGAGCGCTGCTGAAGTCTCAAGTTCCCACACGAGCGACGCGTCGTTGAGCTGCAATTTCTCCATGGAAGCACGCAACTCTTCAAATTCGGTTGTGTCAACGGGGTAGATACCCGCAAACACCATGGGCTTTACCTGCTCGTATCCCTTCAATGCTTCACCAGGATTTACCGCATTCGTAATCGTATCGCCTACGTGTACTTCACGCGCCACCTTGATACCGGAAATGAGATAACCTACGTTTCCTGCGCTAAGCTCCTGGCGGGGAAGTTTGTCGAGCTTCAGCACACCGATCTCGTCTACGCCATATTCCCGATTGGTACCGAGAAACTTGATGTTCTCGCCCTTTCGGATGGTGCCATTGAACACACGGAAATAAATCTCTATGCCACGAAAAGAATTGAATACAGAATCAAATATCATAGCCTGCAGCGGTGCCTTCGGGTCGCCGGAAGGGGGCTTAATCCGCTTCACTACTGCCTCGAGAATTTCGGCAATACCTTTGCCTTCTTTGGCGCTGGCACGAAGTACGTCCTCACGGCGGCAACCGACCAGCTCCACTATCTCGTCAGTAACTTCTTCGGGCATTGCATGCGGAAGGTCAATCTTGTTCAAGACCGGAATGATTTGCAGGTCGTGTTCAAGGGCGAGATAGAGATTGGAAATGGTCTGCGCCTCAATACCCTGGCTGGCATCCACGATCAGCAGGGCACCTTCGCACGCTGCGATGGAACGCGAAACCTCATACGAAAAGTCCACGTGTCCGGGCGTATCGATCAGGTTAAGCACATAATCTTTACCATCCAGCTTGTAGTTCATCTGGATAGCATGCGATTTTATCGTAATGCCCTTTTCCTTTTCCAGGTCCATGTTATCAAGAACCTGCGCCTCCATCTGTCGTTCGTTCAGCGTTCCTGTTAATTCCAGCAACCTGTCAGCGAGCGTGCTCTTGCCATGGTCTATGTGGGCTATTATGCAAAAATTGCGAATGTTTTCCATTTCGGCGCCTCTGTGTCCAGTCGGTTTTTTGAGAGTGCAAAAGTAGGATAAATAGGCGAATTGATAATTTAAAATTGACAATTGACAATTAAAACGCGGCGATTGGTGGTCGCGGCGTTTTGGCCCGGCAATGGGGCCAATTGTTGGAATAGCAGCAAATGAGGAACATTTGGTTGCAAGGACCGACTACTGCTTATATACTACGCCCTCTTTCATCACGAAACTCACCGTTTCCATCGTTTTGATGTTTTTCAGCGGGTTTTCGTCGGTGGCAACAATGTCGGCCAACATGCCTGGCGCAATCGTTCCGATTTTGTCCGACATTCCCAGGATACCCGCCGGTATTACAGTGGCTGCCTTGATGGCTTCCATGGCCGGCATGCCTGCCTCAACCATATAGGTGAATTCCTTACCGTTGTCACCATGTGGAAATACGCCGGCATCGGTTCCGAAGGCGATCTTGACACCGCGCTTGTAGGCCTTGGCAAAAGTTTGCTGAATCAGGGGACCTATTTCGAGTGCCTTGGGAACGACCAGGGGATGATAATATCCGGGAACCTTCGCCTGCTCGGCCACAAATTTGCCCGCCGAAATGGTGGGCACGAAGAACGTTCCCTTCTTGATCATCAGGTCCATTACTTCCTCCGTCATCTTGGTACCGTGCTCGATCGTTGTGACGCCTGCTTCAACGGCGCGCTTCATTCCTTCGGCGCCGTGAGCATGGGCAGCAACGTGGAATCCGTATTCCTTCGCCGTTTCAATTACTGCCTTCAGTTCCTCCAACGAAAATTGTGGTCCCGAACCATCCTTGGCGATGCTCAATACCCCTCCCGTTGCCGTAACCTTGATCAGGTCAGATCCATCTTTGTATCGTTGGCGAACGGCCTGCCGTGCGCCATCAGGCGAATTGATCACGCCTTCTTTCGGACCTGGATCCCCCATGAGATCCTTACGATATCCGTTCGTAGGATCCGCGTGCCCGCCCGTAGTGGCAATGGTCTTACCTGCGGTGAATATGCGCGGCCCAACTACGAATCCCTGGCTTATGGCGTTCCTTAATGCAATGTTGACACCCGAGCCGCCCAGGTCGCGCACGGTTGTAAATCCGGCCATAAGCGTTTTCTTCGCCATCACCGTCGATCGGAAAGCCACGTCGGCTTCGTTGAGCGTAAAGCGCTGCAAGGCCTGATCCTTGTTGGTTTCACCTTCGAGGTGTACGTGCATATCAATCAATCCAGGCATCACCGTTTTCCCCGACAAGTCAATCAGCTTGTCGCCGCCAACGGCTGTGCTAAAACCCTTTTCTATCGCGGTGATTTTGTTGCCTTCAATAACTAATGTTACCTGTGCTTGAATATCATTGCCCTTGCCGTCGATGAGCGATCCACAATGAACCAATGTTTTCTGAGCGAACACACCTTGAGTGATCAGCAGGAAGCCGAGGAGTAAACTACGTCTTGACATATCTAAAGTTTAGGTTATGGTCTCTCGCCGGCTGCCGGTCAACCATGGTTCCGGCCTATCACACACTTCATTGAAATCAACGAAGCCGTCCTTCTCCCTAAGCTATTTTGAGATACTTGGCGATGCTTTGCTTGAGATCATCCTTCTCCTGTTCGCTCATTTCAGACGACTTCACCTGGAGCAGCATATCGAACAGTGCCTGTACATCGTAGCCCAGGTTCTCCGCCATTTTCTTGCAAAACAATAGTTCTTCCTTGAACATTTTTTCATCGGCCTTCATCAACTGAACCATCGACAACAAGTAGTTGAAACGATCGTCGTGCGATAGATTGCTGGGAATGACCAGCGTGTGCACACGATCGAAGAGCATTTCAATCTCGGTTTCTTTCAGGCCATTGGCTTTTCCGATACTCATGATAAACTGTGTCTCCTGCGCGGCAACAGCGCCATCGATCTGCGCAAGGCTGATCAGCAGCTTTAGTTTTTTCAATGCCAGCGTGTGAGGGTCTTCCATAACTAACAACCTAATAACTTAATGACAAATAACCAATAACTTTGTGTCTGATGAACTTTCTCGCGCATATTTATTTGTCCGGCGAAAATCCTCGTGTCATGGTAGGAAACTTCATCGGTGATTTTGTTAAAGGAAGAAATCTGCTAGAGCAATTTGACGAGGAAGTCGCCTTCGGTATAGAATTGCATCGGTCCATTGATTACTACACCGACCATCATCCCGTAGTGAAGCAAAGTAAGAATCACTTATGGCCAAAATATCGACACTACTCCGCGGTGCTCATCGACGTATTTTATGATCATTTTTTGTCGCGCGGCTGGCAGCAATTTTCGGCAGCGCCATTGGCTGAGTATGCTACGAATACGTATGCGACGTTGAAATCTTTCGAGTTCATATTGCCCCAGAGTGTCCGCCAACTGTTGCCCTACATGACCCGTCAGAATTGGCTGGTGAACTATGGCAATCTGGATGGCCTTCAACAAACACTCAGCGGAATGGCGCAGCGAACGCGACATGAGTCAAAGATGGAACAATCGATTGCTGACCTGGAGCTTCATTACGATGCCTTTAAACAGGAGTTCGACCAGTTCTTTCCCGATCTCATACAACATTGCAACGCGATTATTGGGCAAGCCCATAAGAACCTGATACCTTATCCGAACTTTTAACACCCATGCAAAACGATCCTGAACTGAGCGGAAAATTTCTGGGAACCATCTCCTCAGACTTCGTTAATGTCGCCGACGCAGTGCGCGAGGCCTCTTACCAAATACGCAAGGCAGGCTTTGATCACCCGATTTTTCCAATCTGTAAGGAGGCACAACCCATCGGCCAGCTGCTTTTCGATCCGAGCAAGAATGGTACGACGTGGTACTACTACGCCTCTTTTCTCAACGAATTTCAGCAGCGCGATTTGATTACTCCTGACAAGGAAACAGACTTCAAAGACGCGTACAAAGATCCTGATGAGTTCTGCTGCTTGTTTGTGATCGATCCGGAGCTGACAAAGTTCGTGTTTATACCGTATCCAGAGGATTGACCTTTTTTGACAGGACAGGTTGTAGGGTCGCCGGCCCCGCATATTAGCCCACTTGCCTTTCCGCTCATGATTTGAAATGATCCCACCCCTGCGCCCGAAGCGGCACGATATTTCCCTCCTTGGTCACCAGCACATTCTCGTCTTTCCGTTCGTGGGCATAGCCGATGAAATGTATATCAGGATGGTTCTTGATCTTCTCCTGGTCTTCCCGGCTGATGGTGAACATCAATTCATAGTCTTCGCCACCATTGAGCGCGCACGTGAGGGGGTCTAGCTTGAATTCGATCGCTGTTTCGTACGCCGCCGTATCGATGGGAATTTTATCGTCGTAAATCCGGAAACCTACGCCGGAGGCGCGCGATAGGTGGAACACGTCGGAGGCGAGTCCATCCGACAAATCGATCATGGCCGAAGGTTTCACGCCTGCATCGATCAGCTCACTGACTATGTCGGTGCGTGCTTCCGGCTTTAGCAGACGACCGATAAGGTATTCGTATTTCTCCAGATCAGGCTGCATGTTGGGGTCTTCCAGAAACACCTGCTTTTCGCGCTCCAGCACCTGGAGGCCAAGAAATGCTGCGCCCAGGTCACCCGTTACACACAGAATATCGTTCGGCTTGGCTCCGGCGCGATAAACGACGCGGTCTTTCACGACGCGGCCGATAACCGTGATCGAGATCACCAGCCCGGACGTTGACGACGTCGTATCGCCGCCAACAAGATCAACGCCATAGTTTACGCAGGCAGACTGTATGCCCTGGTACAAAGCGTCAACTGCCTCCACCGAGAATCGGCTGCTGATCGCCAGGC
>DATHKA010000582.1:0-12648 GCA_035489615.1 Chryseolinea sp. | reverse complement strand
AGCCCCGTGCAGGAAACCATGCTCAACGGCTTCCGCAGTGACCTGATCGCGTTCCTGCGCGCGAAACTAAAAAATGACCTGATCCTCGTCACCGGCATAATACGAGAGGATGCTGAGAAAAAAATGATCTACACACCTCGGGACAAGTTCGAATACCTGCAGGAAAAGATGCCGATACTAAAGGAGTTTAAGGAGCGGCTGGGGCTGGATACAGATTTCTGATGAGAGGGGCAAAGGCTTCCTTAGAACAGTCCCTTCTTCCTCCTCCTACCCGACCCGAACAGCACGCCGAACACGCCCCGCACCAACTCCCTCCCTACCTGCTTCGCTACAGGCGAGTTGATCACCTCCTCGAACGTAGACTTCTCGACCTTTCCCCGGGGTGAAGCCTTCGCTTCTTTCTTTGTCTCTTCACGTGCGGCATCCTCTTTCATCCTTTCGCTCAACACTTCAAAGGCGCTTTGAGGATCCTCCGAATCTTTGTATTTCCGATAGCCATCTGATGCACTCATCAACTTCTGATAGGCATCCTCCCCCAACGGCCCCATCACCGAACACGGCGGCGCGAGATGAGTTACAACGGTCGCGGTAGGTATTCCCTTTTCGTTGAGCACGGTGATGAATGCCTGTCCCGTTCCCAGTTGCGTAAATTGTTGTTCCATATCGTAGAACTCCGATCGCGGAAAGGTCTTCACCGTATCCTTAAGCGCCTTCAGGTCGTTGGGAGTGAACGCGCGGATAACGTGTTGCACGCGGTTGCCCAGCTGCGCGAGAATTGCCGGCGAAACATCCTGCGTGATCTGCGTGCAAAAGAATACGCCAACACCTTTGGAGCGAATAAGCCGGATCACTTGTTCGACCTGATCCATGAATGCCTTGGGTGCATCGTTAAAAAGCAAGTGCGCTTCATCGATGAAGAATACCAACTTCGGCTTGTCGAGGTCGCCGGCTTCGGGCATGCGCTGATAGATCTCGGCGAGCAGCGACAGCATGAACGTGGAAAAGATCGCCGGTTGATTTTGAACATCCGACACATTCAGGATGCTGATCACGCCTTGTCCATCCACTTTTTGAAACAGGTCGTCAATGTCGAACGAAGGCTCACCAAATATTTTGTCAACGCCCTGTTGTTCGAGAGACACGATCTTTCGCAGAATGGTGGAAGATGTTGCGGGCGATATCTTACCGTAGTCACCTTTGATCTCCACCGCGCCTGGACCTTCCGTTAGATAGTTCAGCAATTTTTTCAGGTCATTGAAGTCCACAACGGCCAGCTTCTTATCGTCGGCGTATTTGAAAAGGATATTCAGCACGCCGGTCTGGGTGTCGTTCAATTCGAGAATCTTGCCCAGCAATACGGGGCCAAACTCGGTCACGGTTGCGCGCATCTGTGCACCCAGCTTGCCGCTGAGCGAGTACAACTCAACCGGAAAGGCAGTCGGCTTAAAATTGATGCCAAGCGCTGCGGCCCGCTCATTGATCTTGTCGTTGACCACACCTTCTTTGGCCATGCCGGAGAGATCGCCTTTCATATCGGGCATGAAAACAGGAACTCCGGCGGCAGACAGCTGCTCGGCCATGACCTGCAACGTGCGTGTCTTCCCTGAACCCGTCGCGCCGGTAACGAGGCCGTGACGATTCATCATGCGCAAAGGCAAGTTCACCTTGGCGTCTGCCAGAATTTCTCCATTATATACACCCGCGCCGAGGTAAATGGTGGGCGACGACGTGGTATAGGACTTGTTGATTGTTTCTATGAAGGCTTCCTTCGACATGATGGCGTGTTTTATGCAATTTATCATTCCCAACACAACGACAAATGTATTGGCGCAAGTTTTGGGATTGCGGGCCCTACCTCGCCTTTTGCCCGGCACGGGTACAAAAGCCGGCACGGGTACAAAAAGAAAGAGGCGGCCAGTTTAGGGACGCCTCTTTCTTTGTCAGAGCACCTCGGTGGCGCCCAATCCATCCTATTTCGGTTCTTCGTAGTTCTGGAAGGTGTAAGCAAATCCTAAGTTAAACACCTGGCTGATCTGTGCACCGGAATCCTGGTCGTAGTCATAGAGGAGAATTCCTCCCAGGCCAACGGTAATGAATCGATTCACTTTGGCATTGAGCATCAACTCCAGCCGGTGGTCGATCTTTTTCAACTCCAGCGTCTCATAGTTAGCGTACATCAGGTACCGCCATTTGAGGTTAACGTTCTCTGCGATGTCTTTGTTGAAGTCGGCCTGCAACTGGAAGGCGAGCCATTCCCACCGTGTTTCATCAGGCGGTGTTACGCCATAAGGTTTTTCCGGATCAACCGAGGGTATGAAGCGTTCGCCGTCTTGCACAACGGTAAGCCTGGGCGCAAAAGGAGCAAGGCGCAAACTGAAGAAATCAACCGGCTTGTATTCAAGACCCCACGCTGAAGTTATGTAAGCCGGTGCCAGGAAATCAGAGATGAGAACCGCCTGTTCCACGCCGTTGGCATCCTTGTCGTATCGGTAGCCGGGTGCAAACTGCGACAAAAAGTTCAGCGACGTAAATAATGACCAATGCTCGGAAATTTTATGGCCATACTTGGTGTCCACGAAGATGCGATCGAGCGTTTTGCGGTAACCCTGTCCCGAGTTGTTCACGAAGCCATACAACAGGTCAATCTGGTTGTCCCACGAATGCTTTCCTTTGGCATAGTTCAACTGGTAATTGAACCGCGCGTTCAATCCAAGAGAATTGGTACCACCACCCGTCCAGTTAGAAGAAAAGGCAGCCTGATTGACGTTCACGTTGAACAACAGTTTCTTCTTCCAGTGCGATAGGGTATCGGGTTTAACAACCTGCGCCGCCGCCATCGTGGGCAGGGCAATCAAGGCAATAATTAAGAGTTTGAGGATCTTTTTCATACTGCTAGGTTTTTTTCGACAACAATAAGTCCGACCGAAAATACGGTCAAAAAACCTAACAATGAAAGCTAAATATTGTTCAGCTTGATCTCATCCAAAGCCACCTCGGTCAACGGCTTAGTGATAAACTTGATAACGTGATTGTTGTTAACGATCTTGTCGATGTCGCGCTTGTTATCGGAGCTCGAGAGAATGATGACTTTGCATTTATTGCGCACAATCTCATTGAACTTCTCAAATTCATAGAGAAACACAAACCCATCCACAATGGGCATGTTGATATCCAGGAAAATTAGACTGGGTAAATTTTCAGCATCGTTCTGGTTCTCCCGAAGATAATCCAACGCCGCCTTGCCCGAACCCTTAACTTCTACCCGTTTCGCAAATTTTGTGATTTCGATGATCCGTTTACTGATAAAATTATCAGTGTCATTATCATCCACAAGCATGACGAGGTCTATTGCTTTTGTATCAGTTTGCATTAATAAGTGATGAAAGTACGCTTGTAACCGCGCACACTAAGCCACAAAAATATTCTTTTGCGGCAAAATCCTGCATGCAAAAATCAAAAATCACCCTTGTGATGCAATAATTTTAATTAAAAAGCAGATTTCTGGTCTTTATCGACCCTTAACGATCAACTTCTCCCCGATAGCCAGGCTGAAATCTTTCTTATTATTCCAGTCCATGAGCTCTTTGATGGTGACATTGTACTTTCTGGCAACGCTGTAAAGGGTGTCTGTCGACCGTACAACATGCTCAAGGGTGTGTTCACTGGCGGTAGGTGCCACCGATGCAACGGACTGCTGCTCTTGGAAACCAAGTTTCAACACCTGTCCTGGTCTGATCCCCTCCTGCAGGTTAAGTCCGTTCCAATCGACCAGCTCCATCACACCAACACCGTAATCCCGTGCAATGCCGTAAAGCGTCTCGCCCGTTTTCACCGTGTGCGTTTCCTTGCCTTTCGCCAAAGAAACGGCCGCAGTTTTAGCATCACCCACTGAATCCGGGGGGGTGAAAGTTGTAACGACAACTGAATTTCCCTCTGCAGTTGGCGGTATCAGAGGTGCTCCGCCCGAGTTAGTTGTGCCAACGCCTATTGTCGATGTTGGATCTGCCGTTGTTTCGGCAACCTTATCGCCAGTGGCCGTGCTGGGAGTCGCCGTATTCTCCAATTCACCGTAGGGCGATTCCGGACTCGCGGTAACCATGACCACCTCTTCCGCGCCTGAAGACGCTGGCGTGTTCTCAGAAATCTTAGAAGATTGCTCGGTGCCCGGTGCTCTCTCCTGCGTCACGTTCGACTCCTGCGTTACGCGCGATGGTTCATCCACCATCACCTCCGTCGACGCCGAAGGATCTACTGCCCAGGAAAAGCTGTTGTTATCTTCAACCTGTGCGATCGGGCCCGTCGTTACTGCGGAAGGATGGGCAGTGTTGGGAGCGTTTTTCGGTTTCATCGATGAAAGCCAAACGGTGGTCCCGGGTTTGAGTGATTCGTTACCGGACATCCGGTTGTACCGCTTCAGTTTCTTGAGTTGAACGCCGTAGCGCTGACTGATTTTCCAAAGGTCTTCCCCGGTCTCGGAAGTGTGGTAACTTGTTGTCGCGCGCACGCGCTTCTTGCCCAACAGATAGTACGTGTCGGTCTGAAGGCGATCACTCGATGAAATATCATTCCACTTAGCGAAATCAGATACGTTCACGCCGGCTCGTGACGCGAGCGCTGCAGGCGTCTCGTTCGGCTCAGGGCGAATTGCCGATATGCCATTTACTTTCGTGCGGCCCTTCAATGCTGATGTCGTAACCGGCCTGGCAGCTGAAGCAGTTGCCGCGACGGCGGTCGAAACTGGTTGAATCGCAAAATCCGCCACGATGCCTTCCCCCTTCATCGGAATGATTACCGTATAGGCACGATCACCAGGTATCGTCCCCCGCTTCGCCCATTTGTTGTAATTCATCAACTCCAGTTCGTCAACCGATACTTCGCGCGCGAGATCCTTCAGTTGCTTGTCGCTGCTGTTTACGTATGGGACAACTTTAATTTGCCCCGGACTTCCCACGCTTGATTCGAATGCAATTTTATGCGCGAGAAACTTCTTTACATACCAATAGGTATTCGAAGTAATCTCCATGCTTTTTTTTCCGTTTTCGTCTTTGCTGACACTGCGCATCACGCCACCAGCACCCATTTGATAAGCTTGCAATGCGTAGACCCAGTTGTTGAAGAAGGTGTTGTTCTTTTTGATGTAACGTCCTGCCGCGCGGGTAGACGATACGATATTCAGTCGCTCGTCGATCTCTTTATCAACGCGCAATCCCATTTCCATGGCTGTAAAATCCTTGAATTGCCAGAAACCCACTGCGTTCGAAACAGACACCGCGTCGGCAATCAGCGCACTCTCCTGCAATACCAGGTATTTGAAGTCGTCAGGCACCTGCTCCTCCGCGAAAACCTTTTCTATAAGGGGAAAGTAGGTTCGGGCGCGCTCCACCTTAATCATATGATGGCGCGGCGATTGCGTAAGCGCATTCACATCCTTTTGAATTTCGCGTCGCGCGTCGTCACGAATCGTGAGCGTCATGCCAGCAAAGTCCATCTTGTGCGGCACTTCCGGAGGTTGCGCCGCTGCCGAAAAGGCAACAAAAAATAGCGCCAGAGTCAGTCTCATAAGCTAAAAGTTCTGCAAAGATAATTTTCTTATGATTAAAATCCCATCTCTGACAGGAAGAAGTACCTCCTCAACACGAGGATCCGACTTGATTTTCTTGTTGAACGCGTCCATCACCATTCCATCTCTTTCTTTTTGTTCTGCTACCACTTTGCCTTTTCGAAGCACATTGTCTACCAAAATGATTCCACCGGCCCGAAGCTTGTCAATCACAAGATCGAAGTACTTTCCGTAGCTGGCCTTATCCGCATCGATGAAGACAAGATCAAAGGTTTCATCAATTGTTGGTATCACCAAAGCTGCTTTTCCGATCCTATAGTCAATGCGCGTCGTCAATCCTGCCTCATCGAAATACCCGCGCACACGCGATTCCAACTCCTCATTTGCATCGAGGGTGATCAGTTTTCCTTCCGGCGCCAATCCTTCCGCAAGGCAGAGTGCCGAATAACCCGTGAACGTGCCAATCTCGAGCACGACCGTCGGTCGAACCATATGACTGATCATCGAAAGCAATCTGCCCTGCAGGTGACCCGACAACATGTTAGGTTGCAACACCTTCGCGTGTGTATCCCGGCTGACCCTGGCAAGCAACGGACTTTCGGCCGTTGTATGATCCTCAGCATAACGCTGCACTGCGGGATTAATTATTTCCATTGGTCGAGTTTGAGATCCAAATAACAATTAACAATTGACAATTGACAATTTGGAGGGCCTGTCGGCCCTTTGGCTTGCTGCGAAATCCGATGTTAATAAGCGGCTCCATCTAAGCTGATGCACCAAAGAAAGCACGCCATTTTGAGATCAATTCTCTTAATGGCGCACAAGAAAAAAAGGCCCGACGGGGCCTCCATAATTGTCAATTTTAAATTGTCAATTCTAAATTATTTCGCCATTGGCTCCATATACAGGTAGCTAAGCTTGTCCTCGTCAAACATCTCGTTCGCAGCCTTCTGCATACTCTTCGCCGTAACTTGATCGATCTTGTCAAAAAGCTCTTCCAAAGCCGGTACACGATCCTGTTCGAGCATTGCGCGACCCATCATCAACATGATGCCGAGGTTGTTCTCTTCCGATAACGCGAGTTGTCCTTTGATTTGATCTTTGGCTGAAGCCAGTTCTGTAGGGCTGAGCCGTTTGGTGCACAGCTTGTCCATCTCACGGCGAATCAGCTTCATGCACTTTTTCACCTGGCTGGGCTCGGTTCCAAAGTAGATCGCGAACATGCCGGTATCGCTGTAGGCATGATAATGTGAATCGATCGAATATACGAGGCCGTGTTTCTCTCGGACGGACAGGTTGAGTCGTGAATTCATTCCGGGTCCGCCGAAGATATTGTTAAGCAGATAGAACGGCACGCGACTCGCGTGCTCCATCGGATACGCATCACGGCCGATGGCACAGCGGGATTGCTTGGCTCCGCGCTGCAGAATCTTTTCTTGCTGTTCGTACGCACTGAATTTTTTCCTGCGTGCGTGCGAGCGAAGCACAGGCTTGGACTCCAGGTATTTTATTGCCATGCGCTCTACTGCTTCGAGCGAAATATTTCCTACTACGCTGAACACGATCTTTCGGTTATCGGCATGCGCGGAAAAGAAGGATACGAAATCCCGTTTCCTGAATGTGCGTACAGTGGTCTCGTTGCCCAGGATATTCATACCCATGGGATGGTTGCTGAATATCACGGCCTCGAGTTCATCCTGGATTGAATCATCAGGACTGTCATCATACATCGCCATCTCTTCGAGTATAACCCCGCGTTCCTTTTCAAGTTCCTTTACAGGAAACGTTGATTGAAACGTGATGTCGGTGAGGACATCAACGGCGCGTTCAAAATACCGGTCTCGCGCCGAAGCGTAGAAAACGATCTTCTCCTTATCAGTGAACGCATTCAACTCGCCACCAATTGAATCAAGGCTTTTAATTATATCGAGTGAGGTGCGCTTTCTTGTGCCCTTAAAGGCCATGTGTTCCCAAAAATGCGCGATGCCCTGATTAACCGTCGTTTCATCCCGACTCCCGATGCCCAGAAACAGGCCGCAGTGCACAATGTTGGTGGAGGGCACGTGCTGATACACGACCCGAATGCCGTTTGATAAGGTGAATATTGCATTGTTTCTCATCGCTTTCCTGATAACATTTTATGTGCCGGGGTAGTGAAAATCGTGAGAAAAAATTCAAACAAAAAGCACTTTTACAGAACTAATTCAGCAAATCAAAAGGGCGTTTTTTGGAGCCCTCAGACCCTTTTTCTGCGTGGGAACACATTTTGTCGCACGGGCGAACACAAATGACCGATTGCGGGCAAACGGTTGCGAAGTTGCGCCCGTTTTGGCTATAATTATTGCGGTTTTTGTGGCACAGAAATGGATTTGACCCTCCTGGCCACCCACCAACGTGATCTGGATCTGAATACAAGATTTAATTTATGGATACACAGAGAGTAAAAACCTGCTTCACCATTACGTTCACAGACGAGCAGTACAGTCGTGCAAAAGGCTACATTGAAGACATGAAGAGGCATCCCGGTCGCATCTTCTGGCAGGGCAAACAGGGTAAATCAGATGATGAGTTGATCATCGAACAGATTGCGCATCGCATTCTTTCGGGATTCTACAACAATGAGCCCTACAATGCTGCCAAACACATTATGCGTATGGATAGCTCCATCAAAGTATGACCTGCGCATGAAGAGACATTACTGCTGAAACGTCGGATGTGAACGTCGGTGTCTTTAACGAGTCTTTCGGGACTTCGTGTTTTGTTTTGCCCGCCTTGAGTGGCGGGTTGATGCACGTTTAACGGGCCGTCGGGAAGAAAGCGAACTTAGATTCTACTTAATATTTTTTTGATCAACCCATCAACGACCTTGTTCGGGTCTTTGGAGAACTGCTTTTTGGGTCGATTGGCGATGATGGCATTTACGCTGACCACCTCGTGGCCAAGGAGCCTGGCCATCGCGTAATAGCCCGCCGTTTCCATTTCGAAATTGGTGATCCTGAAGTCACTTGCCTTGTGGTAGTATTTCGTAAGATCTGTCGCGAGCGAAGGATACCTCAACGGAAGCCGTATCTCTCGTCCCTGTGGCGCATAAAAGCCTGGTGCTGTGATCGTGTTTCCTGCCACCATGTCGGCCGCGTATTGCTCCTGTAGGAGTGATGAACCGCGCACAACGTAGGGGGTAGTGGTTATACCGGTTTTCTTTTGAATGTCCTTTCCAACGCTTTGTTCGAGCGGGTCCATAGGCAGGTCATAATAGTTCATCAGGCTGTCAAAGCCCACCGCGTATTCTGTTACCAGGTGCGAGTCCAGTGGAATATCCTCCTGCAGCGATGCCGACGTGCCGATGCGCACGATCTTGAGTTTGCGCTTCTTGTTGCGTACTTCGCGCGTCTTCAGGTCGATGTTGATCAAGGCATCCAGTTCCGTAAAAAAGATCTCGATGTTATCGGTGCCCATGCCCGTGCTGATCACGGTAATGCGCCGGCCCTTGTATTTGCCTACGTGTGTGATGAACTCGCGCTTGTTCATCTCAAACTCAATGTCATCGAAGTATTGGCTCACGCGATAAACGCGTGCCGGGTCGCCTACGGTGATGATCGTATCGCTGATGTGTTTCGGCAGTAGATTGAGATGGTATACACTGCCGTCCGGATTGAGGATGAGGTCCGTCTCTGAGAGCTTCGCCATAGGTACGCTCAGGATTTAACGCTTTGTGCGGGGTTTCCGAATACTGTATCCCCGGCCTTTACAGATGCAATCACCACCGAGCCGGCGCCGATTCTGGCACCCTTGCCAATGCTCACACCACCCACAACGGTTACGCCCGTTCCTATGAATGCCTCGTTGGCTATTTCACATCCTGCGTTTACGATACTGCCCGCGCCAATTTGTACAAAGTCTCCAATCTTAACTTCGGGACCCACGATGCATCCCGCTTGTAGAATCGTGTGATTGCCAACAGTGGCACCCGCGCCAATGGTCACCTGATGGTCCAGGATATTACCATGACCGATTACGGCAGATCCGGCTACAAAAGCCAGCTTCGAAATCACATTAACCGGCTGAGCATGCCGCTCTTCCTGTAATATAGTCACTACGCTTTTACGAACCTTGTTGTCATCGATGGCTACCACGGCGTCACATTTCTTTCCAATCAATTTCAAATAGTCGTCGTCGTCAGTGCTGCCCATTACCGTGATCTCGTCTATGATGGTATTGTGCAGTTTTTTGTTGTCGTCCAGGAAACAATAAATGACGTTTCCGTTGTTTTCGAGGATGTCTTTGGCCTGCCGGCCCAGATAGCTAGCTCCGAATATGATTACTGGATTCTCCATGCAGCATTAACAAATGTGCGGCAAAGGTAGAATTTCATGGTGCTATCTGGCAAGGCTGCCGAGATATCTTTGCACGAACCGCAACAGGCTGTCAACAAACGGATTGCCGGACAATAACACCGTGACGAGGGCCGACAAAAACCCTACCCTGTAGCGCGACAGGGTGCCAAAGTTCGGGGTGGATAGCGCCAGGAAGGTAGCGAGCACCACCGCATAAATAAGCACCGTCACGATCAATAACCGATAGGGCGATCGGCTCAATCCGCGAAAATTCCATAGCGCGGCAATGGTCAGTAACAGCAGGGCTGCATTCTCGGCGGACACCAACCATTGCATGCCCGTCGACGCCTCCCAAAACATCGGCCGGAACAATCCCGCGAAAGCGGCCTTAGGGGCATTCCATAGCAGCGATGCCCACTCGGGGCGCAGGTCATGATAAAAGATCACATCTTCGGGACTGGATACGGCGTGAAAGACGCGATAATTGTCCACGATTACCGACAGTAGCCGTTCGGGCTGAAAGTTGGGATGCAGCCACGAAACCAACGTGAGCGGTACCAGCATCACTACAATCCAAATCAGCATTTTCATCGGCAAATTGCGCACGCGCATTCCCATGACGTATAATTTATGCACGGCCAGCGAGGCCAGCCCGATGGGCACCAGCACCCCCAGGAAATAATACTTCAGACTCCACACGACCCAGGCGGCAACAGGAACCAGAATGATCTCCCACACGCGCAAAGGCAAAGCGAACCACAGCCGTAGATAGCAGCCTCCCAGGAGGTAGATGCCTGCCATTGCGAGTGACTCCTTGATCAATCCTGAACTCCAGAAAACAGCCGTGGGGAAAAACAGGAAGCCCACAACGGCTGGCCAATACGCCGATGGAATAGTATGCCGGATTTGAGCGACCAGGAACCATGCCGCCAGAAAGGACACAAATGAAAAATAGGCTGAAGTGATCCAATAGTTATCGTGCGTCAGAAGATTGCATACACTGGCTAGTTTCAACAGGTAAAGTGTGCGTGGTTGGCTGGCGTCGCTGATAAAATCCAGCTCCGGATGGCTATCCCACAGGAAGGCCAGGTATTCGGTGGGATGTTTTCGCGCGAATGCCGATAGCACACGCGAGTCATTGAAATACAAAATCGTATCACCTACCCCGTCGTAATAGTAGATGTAAACCCACCCAAGGCATACACCGGCCGTTAATTTGAACAACCATGCGGGCCAGAAAACCGCTTTCTCCGGCGATGATTGCCTGCGCCAAACCTGGTAGGCCAGCCAGGCAATGACAAACAAGTTTATGAAGGCGAAAAAGAAAGTCACTTCATGGAGGGATTAACGATCGACGCACCGATCTTACAATCCAGGCACCTGCGACGAAGGCAATACCCGTTGTTCAATTGCACAAGTGCCTGTGAATCGAAAGCACTCTTGACAGTTAACCCGAGTTCTTTCCAATGACGTGTGATCATGTTGGATTCAGGATGAAGTGCCTGCAAGATAGTGATGGCCCGTTCTATATGTAAGTCGTCACCCCTGGATTTTCCGTAGGCTACGAGAATAGGGACGGCCGAATTGATAATCATGTTGTCCACACTGGCGTCACCTAAGTGGCTTACCTCATTCGCCTGTGTCTTAAAAAAGTGATAATGCTTCAACCAATAGGAAGATTGGACGACATTGAAAAACTCGCGAAGCTCCTGCGCCGAACGACAATCGGTAAGATGAGAGAAGAAGTTTCGTCGTTGATGCAGCAATGCGGCAGACTGTGCCAGCCGAAGCGTGGGAAAATTCGCCGGCCGAAGTCGAAGAAAACGCCACTGTGCACGATTGATCCGTCGTTCGTGTAACTGATACTTTCTGGCCAGCAACTTGTATTCACGTCGCAAGGTGAGATAGTACGCATCACCCGGCACATCCTCTTGCAGGAAACCGGCTTGCCCGAACAACAACGCCTCTATCTGAAAGTCTTTATCGGCATGACGCATCAGTATCCGGAAAGGAAGTGCCTGCGCGAGTTGAAGGAAAGGTTCTCCGTTTACCATAAACCCAAAGTTCTTCATGATCGTCTGGTACGCCGTTTCTTCCCAATCGTTGTTATTGCGCGTCAAACGCCGAAGCACGGCCGTGGATTTTGCCTCGAGTCGCTCTGCCATCACACGATCGATCATCGCGAACTTGACGATTTCCCTGACGGAAGGTAACAGCCCGGAACAAGGCACGACATCGGGATTGCGCATCAGCCTTCCGTACTGCAGCACGAGGGAATCGTTGACCCTGACGCCAAGCTCCAGTGTGGGAATCGTCGATCCATCTGTACGTGTCACCACGAGGTCATCCTTCCAGACTACGTGCAGCACGACGTTGTCATACGCAGGATCGGTATTGTGGTGATGATGGATCCATCCGGAAGAGAAAATATGAATCTCTACACTCCCCACCCATTCGATATCTCCCAGCTTTACCCGCGCCTGAGAAAAATCTGGTCCTGAATGCGGGTTTCGACACCCGGCACTAAACACCGATAGCGGCTCCCCGGAGGTGGTCAGGAGAGACGATTTATCAAAATACTGGAACTGCCAGATGTAATGGAGGAAGGCTTCGGTCACAACAACGGGATTTCACCTGCAGCACAGTGGCGCTCGATGGTCACGCGATGTTAAGCGTTGAAAACGAATTTTGATCTCCGCCCTGTACGATTGTCAGGAATGTTGTTGATCGACCCATCCCGCCCATGACAAGAGG
>DATHKA010000581.1:0-11906 GCA_035489615.1 Chryseolinea sp. | reverse complement strand
CAGTACACCGAAGCCAAGTTCTTCTATGGCTTCCAGATCGCCATTGAAAACATCCATTCCGAAACCTACTCCCTGCTCATTGACACCCTGGTGAAGGATACCAAAGAAAAGGACAAACTTTTTCACGCCGTCGAAACGATGGATTGTGTGAAGAAGAAGGCCGACTGGGCGCTGCGCTGGATCAGCCAGGGCAACTTCCAGGAGCGCCTTATTGCCTTCGCCGCGGTGGAAGGCATTTTCTTCTCCGGATCATTCTGCTCGATCTTCTGGCTCAAGAAGCGCGGCCTCATGCCGGGACTCACCTTCTCCAATGAACTTATTTCGCGCGACGAAGGATTGCATTGCGACTTCGCCTGCCACCTCTATACGAAACACGTCGTTAATCAACTCCCTGTTGACACCGTGATCGATATCATTCGCGATGCTGTTGAGATTGAAAAAGAGTTCGTAACTGACGCCCTACCGGTTAATCTTATCGGCATGAACGCCGCTCAGATGCGTGAGTATATCGAATTCGTTGCCGACCGTCTTGCCAATGAGTTGGTTGGACAGAAAATCTACAACACCGCGAATCCGTTTGACTTCATGGAAATGATTTCATTGAGAGGCAAAACCAACTTCTTTGAAAAGCGCGTGGCTGAATATCAAAAAGCCGGAGTGATGAACAGTATGGAGAAAGATACTGCTCCTAAATTTTCACTCAACGAAGATTTTTGATTATTTTCAATCACTTTTTAACCTATTCTTCTTACCACAACCCCTTACCTAAAAGATGCTTGTACTAAAACGCGACGGACGCAGAGAATCTGTCAAGTTCGACAAAATCACCGCGAGAATTGAAAAGCTCTGTTATGGATTAGATCCGAAGTTCGTCAACCCGGTTGAATTGGCCATGAAGGTGATCAATGGCCTTTATGATGGTGTTTCTACGCAGGAGTTGGACAACCTGGCTGCAGAGATTGCCGCCACGATGACCACGAAACATCCTGACTTTGCCAAGCTGGCGGCACGCATCGCCGTTTCCAACTTGCACAAGACAACAAGCAAGTCGTTCTCCAACACGATGAAACGACTGTACACTTACGTCGATCCCAAGACGGGCGAAAATGCACCGCTGATCTCGAAGGAGACCTGGAAAGTTATTAAGGAACATGCGGCAGAACTCGATGAGGCAATTCTGTATGATCGCGATTTCAGCTACGACTATTTCGGCTTCAAGACGCTGGAACGCTCGTACCTGATGAAAGTAGATGGTAAGGTGATCGAACGCCCGCAGCACCTTATCATGCGTGTAGCCGTAGGGATACACGGTGAAGACATCAATGCGGCAATCGAAACCTACACCTTACTTTCTGAAAAATGGTTTACGCACGCTACACCGACGCTCTTTAACGCCGGCACGCCGAAACCACAACTGTCTTCGTGTTTCCTCCTCACGATGAAGGACGACAGCATCGACGGCATTTATGATACACTCAAGCAGTGCGCCAAGATTTCACAATCTGCCGGCGGCATTGGCCTGAGCATTCACAACGTGCGCGCCAAGGGATCCTACATCAAAGGAACCGGCGGTACATCAAACGGCATCGTTCCGATGCTGCGCAATTTCGACATGACTGCCCGCTATGTAGATCAAGGTGGTGGCAAGCGCAAGGGTAGCTTCGCTATCTACCTCGAACCCTGGCACGCCGATGTCTTCGACTTCCTCGACCTCAAAAAGAATCACGGCAAAGAAGAACTTCGCGCGCGAGACCTTTTCTTCGCAGTATGGATACCTGACCTGTTCATGAAGCGGGTTGAAGACAACGAGATGTGGTCGCTCTTCTGCCCGAATGAGGCACCCGGCCTGGGCGACGTTTGGGGTGAAGAGTTCGAAAGACTTTACGACAAATACGAAAAGGAAGGCAAGGCACGCCGCCAGGTAAAAGCCCAGGACCTTTGGTTCGAAATTCTTGAGTCACAAATCGAAACCGGTACGCCTTACATTCTCTACAAAGACGCCGCTAACCGGAAGTCGAACCAGAAGAACCTCGGCACTATCAAATCGAGTAACCTTTGCACGGAGATCATCGAATATACGTCGCCCGAAGAGGTTGCGGTATGTAACCTCGCTTCCATCGCATTGCCTAAGTTCATCAACGAGCAAGGCAAGTTCGATCACCAGAAGCTTTATGATATCACCAAGGTAGCTACGCGCAACCTGAATAAGGTAATCGACGTCAATTATTATCCGGTTCCCGAAGCGCGCACGTCCAACATGCGCCACCGTCCGATCGGACTCGGCGTACAAGGCCTGGCCGATTGTTTCATTCTGCTTCGCATGCCCTTTGATTCACCAGAGGCGCGCCGTCTCAACGAAGACATTTTCGAAACCATCTACTTCGGCGCCATGGAGGCTTCCATGGAACTTTCGAAAGTGAACGGTCCTTACGAGACGTTCAAAGGATCACCGGTGTCTAAAGGCATCTTCCAATTCGACATGTGGGGTGTTACACCCAAGAGCGGTCGCTGGAATTGGGATCAGCTGAAGCGTGACGTGAAAACGCACGGTGTGCGCAACTCCTTGCTGGTTGCCCCCATGCCTACGGCGTCTACTTCGCAGATTCTTGGCAATAACGAATGCTTCGAACCTTATACTTCGAACATTTATACGCGCCGCACACTCTCCGGAGAGTTCATCATCGCGAACAAGCACCTGATGAAAGATCTGATGAGTCTCGGCCTTTGGAGCGAAAACATGCGTCAGAAACTTATCGCAGCGAACGGCTCTATTCAGAATATTCCTGAGATCCCGCAGAACATCAAGGATATTTACCGCACAGTTTGGGAGATTTCGCAAAAGGCGATCATCGATATGTCGGCCGACCGCGGCGCTTTCATTTGCCAGTCGCAAAGCCTGAACATTCACCTCACGAATCCGAACTTTGGAAAGTTGACTTCCATGCATTTCTATGCCTGGAAGAAAGGATTGAAGACGGGTATGTACTATCTGCGCTCGACCGCTGCCGCCGATGCGATCAAATTCACCCTCGACAAATCGACCATTCAGGAAACGGCTGCTATCGGTGTAGCCCTTGCGTTGAGTGCGGAAGCTGCAAAAGCAGAGGCCGTTGCAGAACACGCAATTGTGAACGAAGCACAGGTGAGCATTCCTTATGAGCAAGGAACTGACTACGATCAGAAACGCTCGGATATGATGTGTTCGCTCGATAACCCGGATGCCTGCGAGGCGTGCGGTAGTTAATTCGTCGAGCGTGTCAGTACCGGATATTTAATACCCGTAAAGAACAATAAAGCCCTTGTCAATACTGATTTGACAAGGGCTTTTTAGCCCCAATTATCGCCATCAGGAGTGTCGGCTTGTCGAAGAAGAGCGTGAATTCTTAGCGCGCAAAAAAGGATCTTCACCCATTTTTACGTAACGGGCAACTTTTTTGCTTTTGGCATTACTTATGTCGACATTTGTAATGTGTTGCATAACACATTACAACACAGGGTTAAATGGAATCGCCCGGAAATGATTCGAAGGCTAAACTAAAAAAGCAATGGAACCTAATTTTCTTCTTTAGAGACAATGATTGAATCGTTTCGGCATAAAGGGCTACTGGAGCTCTTTCATAAAGGTAAAACATCAAGACGCCCTCAGGAGCGTTTGACTAAGATCAAAGGAATATTGGCAATGTTGAATGCTGCTCATGAGCCTAAAGACCTAAATTCGCCAGGTTTGAGACTACACAAACTCAAAAAACCTCCGCTTGACGGTTACTACTCACTTGATGTAACTGGCAACTTTCGTATCGTATTCTGGTTTGAGAACGGGAAGGCAAGCAAAGTGGATTACCTAGACACGCATTGATAAAATAAAATGAAGAACTACATTCAACATGATCCGCCACATCCTGGAGAGATCCTGTCTGAATTCTATTTAGGACCGCTTAATCTAACGGTAACGGACGCCGCAGAGAAGCTAATTATCTCAAGACCAAATTTATCGGTTATAATAAATGGAAAAGCTGGGATTTCTCCCGGGATGGCTTTGAAGCTGGCAAAGGCATTCGATACTACTCCCCATTACTGGCTCAGTTTGCAAGCAAATTATGATCTTTGGCAAGCCTCGAAAAAGGATAAGGCCGTCCATAAAGTAAAGTCGCTGGTATAGATGACTTTCAGAATTTTTCCGCGCTGGCTGAAGCCCATGACATCCGGTATGGCTCAGGCACTGTACTTTCCAGCATGGAGCCGACTGGTATCGACGGATAAATCTCTTCAAACGTCATCACCTTGTTCATGAACACCCGGCGATTGATCTGATGCCTGTTTAACTTCGATGGATCAGACAGACCCGCCGCACCAATCAGTTCCACGAAGCTCTCGATAGTATTCTTATGAAAGTTTGCTGTGCGAACCTTCTTATCGTCGATCACCAATCCTGCAACAAGTTCCGGATCCTGAGTAGCCACGCCAGTAGGACACGTGTTCTTATTGCACTCCAGTGCCTGTATACAACCAACAGCCATCATCATCGCGCGTGCGCTGTTACAGAAGTCGGCACCGAGAGCGATGGCGCGCACCAGGTGGAAACCGGTGAGTATCTTGCCCGACGCGCCGACTTTGATGTGCTGCCGGATGTTGAAACCTTTCAACATATTATCCACGAAAGCAAGACCATCCTGCATGGGCATACCCACAAAATTGGAGAATTCGGGAGGCGCGGCGCCTGTCCCACCTTCCCCGCCATCAACCGTGATGTAATCAGGATAAATGTTCATTTCCACCATGGCCTTGCATACCGAGATGAACTCGCTGCGACGACCAACGCAGAGTTTAATTCCAACAGGTTTGCCGCCTGACAACTCACGAAGCTGCTGTATAAATCGAATCAGTTCGCGAGGCGTGGAAAATGCGCTGTGAAAGGGTGGCGAGAACACGGTTGTTCCGGGCTTCACCAGTCGTATGGCCGCCACCTCAGGCGTATTCTTTTTGGCTGGCAAGATGCCGCCATGACCAGGCTTGGCGCCCTGAGAAAGTTTCAGTTCGATCATTTTCACCTGCGGCAACGCAGCATTTCGCGCATAAGCTTCCGGTGAAAACTTCCCATCCTCGGCACGCGCGCCAAAATAACCAGTACCAATCTGCCAGATGAGGTCACCCTTGTACTTCAGGTGATGGGGACTGATTCCACCTTCCCCGGTATTGTGAGCAAAGGCACCAATCGCTGCTCCGGCGTTGTGCGCCTCTACCGCGCGGCTGCTCAAGGAGCCAAAACTCATGGCCGATATGTTCAATAGACTGGCATCATACGGCTGCTTACAGTCCTTGTTACCAATGTGAACTCGCGGATGGTGATCGATGGTGTGGAAGTCCAGCGGAACGATCGCGTGGCTCATCCACTCATAACCCTCGGCATATACGTCGAGCTGCGTTCCGAACGGCGTCGTATCGATCTGTTTTTTGGCGCGTTGATAAATCACCGATCGGTCATTGCGATTAACAGGCTTTCCATCGGTGTCTGACTCGACAAAGTATTGTTGAATCTTAGGACGAAGTTCTTCGAATACGTAACGCAATCTACCCAAGACAGGAAAGTTCCTGCGGATAGATTGGTGCTTTTGTACCATGTCTATAATGCCCATGAGTACTATGGGGGCAGCTATCAGGAACGCAAACAAAGCGTAGGGCCAGAAGTATGCCCATACTAGGATCAGTAAAGTAACGATGATACTGATGGTTACAAACTCTCTTCTCATGTGATGTGAACTTAGTAAAGATAGTAGTTGGCTCTTAGTCTTGCCTGCTCAAGTTATGGATTTTTGACGCGTCGGTATCGGGTATGCACGCGCCGGATTAATTAGAATTTTGATTTCTACCTGGCGAGCCCGAGTTTTCGTCCTAGCGTTCAGCACTAATTGTATAGGATAAATGACGGCGCCCGAACGAAGCTTGCACTATACTTGATGCGCAGGTTGGTGGTGACCTGCACTTTGAAGGTAGACATGTCCTCGGCCGTTTTCGGATAGTAAAAGAACTTAAGTTCGACCGTTCCAAATACGAGGTTTTCGTTTCGGGTGCGAACACCGCCACCAAGGGCCAAATAGGGTGAATCCCACCACAACAGTTTCCCTTTGGGCGCAAGCATTGCCAGGTCTACAAAGGCCAGAGGCGCAAAATGGAATCCCAGGAACTTCCAGGGGGTGTATAAAGTGGTTTCATATCGCGCGTGCAGGCGCTTGGTGCCCAGCACGCTGTCGGCGCGAAAACCTTCCAGGCCGTAAGAATCCTCAATGTCGAGGAGCGTGTTGGTCCGTTGGTTGAATACATACGTGAAGTCGGCGGTGATCGTACGGCGCAGCATGAAGCGCTTGAAGTGATACAATCGGCTGAACAGCTGTCCGTATAGCAGTATCGTTGCGTCTTCCAGTCTGCTTTGGTATGGAAACGCTCCCATGCGAAGGGACAAAGTATAGAAGTTACCTTTCGGACGCACAAAAGATTTTTCTACGTCCACGCCCACGTAGGCACGGTCTTCACCCATCAGGCGCTGCCATCCCAGCAGGGCGGCATAAGAATGACCATAGGGAACGTCTTCTGTTCGTCCGAAACCCAACACGTATTGTGTTTTGTAGAAGTCCTGTTTAAAGATTGTAAATGCTCCGAGCACGGCCGTCTGCGTGTTGAAAATCGGATTGGCGCGGTCAAATTCCTGCTCCGGCTGTTCGGTAAAGTCATATTGATAAACTCGCGCACTCACGAAATGACGGTTCCGGTTTAGCCGATTGTTCCGGACGCCCAGGTTGTAGCCCAGCCAGGCGTCGTACACATTGTAACCGTAATTCTTGTAAAGGGAGTCGGGTTCGTTATAGAAGTTGTGTGCACTGTTCTTGCTGAGCTCCAGTGCGCCCGCGAAATGAGAGTAGGCCGATACCAACGGCCGGTCTAGCCGAAAGTAGGTAGACGACTCAGACTCGTCACCCAGGCTTATACCATCGTTCAGTTGCGTAACTCCCGCCGATAGGTTAATGAATGTGCCTGCCACGCTGCTCTTTCGATAGAAGAAAGTGCTTCCGAAGGTCGGCGTCCTGTCATGATCGTACAGACCGTTATACTGCATGCGCTGACCAGCACCGCCCACATTCACGTCGTATACCCTGAATGAGAATTTGTCGGTGCTCCGGGGGCTCACCCGTCCGCCAATACTGAAGACGTCGCGCGTGATCACCAGTACATCCACGGAATCCTCTGTGCTTGAAAGCGGCACCACAAATATGCGGGCATCCACAATGAAGTCGAGATCACGTAAAAAGCGCTCGTTATCAGCCAACGCATAGGCATTCAGTTCACGCTTCTCCGAAAACAACAGGTGATCACGAATCAGCCACTCACGAGAGTTGACGTGCACAGCATTGGCAATTTTTGCACCCAGGTTGCGGATGTGACTCGTCGTGTCGGTGATGCTCTTTTCAAATCCAACGTGGTTGATGATAATCCTCCGTATAATCTTCCCGTCGTAGGGTAGAAAGATTTCCTCGCTTTTGAGGTTTAACACCCCTTCCTTGGGCGCCTGGCGGCTTATCGCTTCCAGGAGCTCCCGCGATATCTTGGTCCTGCCAGCGATATCTTCCAGGGTCCTGGAAGTATCCTTTTCGACGGGTTCCTGCGCCATCGCATGCAAAGCCATCAGCGACAGCACACAAACCAGCGATAAAATTCGCATTACGCACATGGAGGCACGAACTGATTTTTTCCATAATAAAGAAAAAACCCCGCCAAAAACAGGCGGGGTCTTAAAGTCTCTTTATGAAATTGCAGCTGCCCGTTCCGGGCTGCGTCAAAGTGCCTCTACGGCCTGCACTTCACCCGGCATCATGCGGGTAAACAGGTTCTCGATTCCGGCCTTAAGCGTTACCGTCGATGACGGACAACCGCTGCACGATCCCTGGAGCTTAACCTTCACGATGCCGTCGCGGAACGAGTGGTACGTGATAGCACCACCGTCTTGTTCAACGGCGGGGCGGATATAGTCGTCAAGAATGGTTTTTATCTTCTTCACGGTCTCGGTTTCTTCCTCGGTTTCGGAGGGTACTTCCTCCGCTTTTACGTCAATGATCAGCTTGCCTGCCTCCAGAAACTTACGAATATGGTCCTTAAGCGTCTGCTGAATTTCCAGCCATTCCACGTCACCTTTCTTGGTCACGGTCACGAAATTGCTGGCAAAGAAGACGCGATCCACGAAAGCGTGGGAGAACAATTCTTGTGCGAGGGGAGATACGGATGCGCTGGCCGCATCGGGGAAATCAAAGCTCATTCCTTCGGGAACGAGCATGTCATTCACCACGAACTTCAGGGAGTTCGGGTTAGGATTCGATTCCAGATAGATATGAACGTTTTTGGGAGCAGCCTGCAGCATGATCGGTATTTTAATATATCTCAACAAAATTACGGAATTTAAGTTCGGCATCGGATCGCCAGGGAAAAAACCTCTTCGCCTCCTGGCGGCGTCGAACTTTGGTGATCCCGAAAGCCAACTTTACTTATATTGCCGTTTCCATTTCACCTAAACGACTGAAATTGAGCCAGAAGAGAATTATTCAGATCATACTGATACTGCTGGGGATTACCTCCGTGCTTCATTTGCTCAGCTTTTATGCCGCCACCCCGATTCCTCACACCGTTCTGGTGGCCTCGCGTTGGTTAACCTGGCTCCTGGTAATTGCCTTCGCTGTCCGCAAGAAATCCCTGACGACCTGGATCCTGGTGAGCATGATCATCGGGGTTGAAATTGGGTTGAACTTTCCCGTATTCGCCCAGAATCTCAGCGTGCTCAGCAAGATTTTCCTGAGGCTCATCAAGACCATCATTGCGCCTATTCTTTTCTCCACTTTAGTGGTCGGCATCGCAGGCCACTCAAATCTTAAACAGGTGGGCCGCATGGGCTGGAAGTCGATTGTCTATTTCGAAGCCGTAACGACCCTCGCATTGTTAATTGGTATTCTGGCCATCAACCTGACGAAAGCAGGCGCGGGAATCGTATTGCCAACAGGATTCCAGCAGGAACTTCCCGAAGCAAAAGCACAAAGCTGGCAGGATGTTGTGCTCCACATTTTTCCGGAGAATATTATAAAGTCAATTTACCATGGCGATGTACTGCCGATTGTCATCTTCAGTGTCATTTTCGGCATTTCACTCGCTTTGCTTCCTGAGGCAAAGAAGCGACCCCTGCTCCAGTTTTCAGAAAGTCTGGCTGAGGCCATGTTCAAGTTCACCAACATCATCATGCACTTTGCCCCCTTTGGCGTGGGCGCGGCTATCGCCGTAACGGTTGGTCACCTGGGCGTGGATATTCTCATGTCACTGCTGAAATTGTTGTTTACGCTCTACGGCGCATTGCTTGCTTTCCTGGGCCTGGTGTTACTGCCGGTAGCCCTTATTATTAAAGTGCCCATACGCAAGTTCATCAAAGCGATATCGGAGCCTGTGTCTATCGCTTTTGCCACAACGAGTTCTGAATCGGCGTTGCCGAAGGCCATGGAAAACATGGAGAAACTGGGTGTTCCGCGGAAAGTTGTTTCGTTCGTGCTACCCACCGGCTACACGTTCAACCTCGATGGAAGCACACTGTACCTGGCGCTCGCGTCAGTATTTGTAGCACAGGCCGCAAATATTGATCTCAGCATTGGCGATCAGATCCTCATGGTGCTGACGCTCATGCTCACCAGCAAGGGGGTGGCGGGTGTTCCGCGTGCCACCCTGGTAATATTGTTAGGTACTGCCGCCTCTTTTGGTCTGCCGCTATGGCCGATCATGGCTATACTCGGTATCGATGAACTGATGGATATGGCACGCACTTCGGTAAACGTGATTGGCAACTGCCTGGCTACACTCGTTGTGGCAAAGTGGGAAGGCGAATACAAAGAGCCGGAAGGGGATATCGATTTCGACTAATCCTACTTCCCTTTAATCTTACTTCCTTGTCAATGGCTGGTAGTGTGAAGCGGGAATAGGACAGGGTGACTGTTCACCAGGAAGAAATCCATCACACACAGAGTCTAAGGAGCATTTGAGTCTGTGTGATGGATTCTTCTTTGCGGTCCGGTACGTCGTCCTACAAGCCACCGTGCCCGGTTTACAACTCTGGTCGGAGAACCGATCATCTATCTCGACAAGTAGGAATAATTACGGGCAGCTGTTCACGAAAGCCTCGGCTATTTGCTGACTGCAGATATCATCGCGGATAACTTCACGGCCTTGTCGCGTAATAGAAAATCAATCAGTACCAAGGCAGCCATGGCCTCGACGATGGGCACTGCGCGAGGAACGACGCATGGATCGTGGCGCCCCTTTCCACTTACCGTGGTTTCCGATCCATGAATGTCAACGGTTTGCTGGTCTTGCATGATGGTGGCTACAGGCTTGAACGCAACGTTGAAGTAGATATCTTCACCATTGGAGATGCCGCCTTGAATACCGCCTGAAAAGTTCGTGCGCGTGCGAATGCGTCCTTCGTCGTTGAAGAAGGAATCGTTGTGTTGCGAACCCAGTAGCTTCACACCTTCGAAGCCACTTCCGTATTCAAAGCCTTTCACTGCGTTTATGCTCAGCATCGCCTTACCCAACTCGGCGTGTAATTTGTCGAACACGGGCTCTCCCAGTCCAACGGGTGTATTGCGTACGACGCAGGTAACTATTCCGCCGATGGTGTCACGGTTGAGTCTAACCTGATCAATATGCGCGATCATCTTCTCGGCCGTTTCAGGATCCGGGCATCTCACGATGTTGTCATCAGTCTTCGACAGGTCGAGTTCCCGGTAGTGGGGCGCCTGGATCGCGCCAACCTGTGAAACATAGGCCTGGATCGACATGCCTTCCTGCTGTAAGAATAGTTTGGCAATCGCACCAGCCGCGACACGAGCCGCCGTCTCACGCGCTGAACTGCGTCCGCCTCCACGATAGTCGCGAACGCCGTACTTGGCATCATAGGTAAAATCGGCGTGCGAGGGCCGGAACGTCTCAGCTATGTGGCTGTAATCTTTGCTTCGCTGATCCGTGTTTTCGATGACAATAGCAATTGGTGTACCGGTGGCCTTTCCTTCAAACACGCCTGATAGAATCTTGAAGTGATCGTCCTCTTTTCGCTGTGTCGTGATACGGCTTTGGCCTGGTTTGCGCCTGCCGAGCTCATGCTGAATAAAGGCCTCATCTATCTCAAGACCTGCAGGACAGCCATCGATAACCACGCCAATAGCGGGACCGTGTGACTCACCAAAAGTTGTAATCCTGAATAATGTGCCGTATGAGTTCCCCATAGTTGAATACACGCTCTCCCCGCAAAACGCAGGGACTATTTTTTGATCACAAGATACACCGACGCACCCAACATCACCACAATGAAGCCGTTGAGCGCCCACTTAACCCAATTCGAATTCGCCGCCACGACCAACTGATTGTCCAGTGATGCAATCTTGTTGTAAAAATTTCCGCCATCGTTAGCCAGTATGGCTTCGTTCTTTTTGCTCTCGCCGGTGACGTTCACGGTGAGCTTCGACTTCAATGTATCGTATGAGGCGGTCTTCGGATTGAAGAACACCCATTGGAAATAATCCCCGAGCTTGTACTTCCCTGGTTCCTTAGGAATCATAAAATAATTGAATGACTTGTTGCCGGTTACCCGGTTGTGCTGGCGATTAATATCCTGGCGCACGCTGGGCTCATAGAATTCGAAGTGCCCATCGGCTTTTGTTGTCGGCCGTTCAACGGATGAAATGTTGCCTTCTCCAAAAATATTAAATGCGTATCCTACACTCTGTCCGGTTTGCAGGTCGGTGGTTCGGATCCTTTCGTCGAGCCGGTAGTCGCCAACCGCTACGGCATTTTTCATGGGATGCGGAGGCAGTTCCTTGACCTTTATGTGC
>DATHKA010000580.1:0-4959 GCA_035489615.1 Chryseolinea sp. | reverse complement strand
TGAGCAAAGCAGCGCTCGAAATGTTGGCGAAGACACTGGTACTGGAGTTGTCACCGTATAGCATTACCGTTAACGCCATTGCCCCAGGAGCAACGGCAACGGAAAGGACGCTGGAGGATAAGGACTATGAGAAGACCTGGTCGCGCATTACGCCCATCGGCAAGCCCGCAACAACACAAGACATCGCGCATGCCGCGCTCTTTCTCGTTTCGCCGGGAGCAGGCCATATCACGGGACAATCACTGGTCATTGACGGCGGCTGGACCAGCGTGAGCCCGTCGCCCTACTAAATCAAGTATTCCGCAACGCGGCGAAGATGAGTAGTAGGAACATCTTCCACTTTCCCATGGCGATCAATTTGAAGTTGCCTGCGATGTCGAAGCGATACCGTTCAGATCCCACACGATCCTACCCGAACGGACGGTGAGTTCGGCCTCAAGCCTTTGTGTGCCTTTTACCTTGGATCCACTGACGTCCAGGAAGCCAAAGTCGCCTTTTCGGAGATTCAATACAGTAATGTCCGCGTCGCTGCCTACGTTTAAAGTACCGAGCATCGGACGGTTGATGACGCGCGCCGGATTCACGGTGCAGCGCTGAATCACATCCTTCAGCGGCATTCCCAGGGCGACGAATTTCGAGAGCACGTTCGTAAGATCCTTCATTCCTGCATTCATGCTTTGCGTGTGTAAGTCGGTGCTGATCACGTCTGGCACAAATCCTTGCTGTACGGCAGGAATGGCCTGCTTCCATGAAAAAGCACCGCCGCCGTGTCCGACGTCAAACAATATGCCGCGCTTGCGGGCTTCAAACACGAAGGGCTTAACCTTTCCGTTGTTGTCAACAATTGTTTCGCGCTTAGTGGGTCCGTGAGAATACATATGCGTAAAAATATCTCCGGGCCGAAGGTGTTGCATGAACAAAGCCTCGATTGAATTCGGAGGATCGTGTTCGCCGAAGTCAACCATCACAGGAACCTTGGCCAGCTTGCCTGCCTCAACGGCCTTGTCGACCTGCGTGAAGTCGCCCCAGTAGTGCGCGGACTTTATCCCGACGATTATATCCGGGAAGAGTTGCGTGATCATGTTCGCCGTCATCGTTGGGTTCATGTCCTCGACGTCCTGCTCTTCGAAACGTCCGACCATGCCGTTGCCCACGATGTTGAGCATTGCCAGCACGCGCGTTTGAGACCGGTCGATGGTTTGTTCCTTGAAGGTTCGAAAGTTGCGCCAGCCGGCAGAGCCCGCATCCACGACGGTAGTGACACCGGAACGGAAAGTGAAACCATCGGGTGACACGCTGGTTTGACCGTCGGCGATATACGCACCCAAGTCGTTTCCATGAAACACATGAACGTGCATGTCTATTAAACCGGGCGTCACGTAAAGTCCTTTAGCATCGACTACTTTCTTTGCCGCGGTCACGGGAATGCTGGCGGCAACTTTGCCAATCTTCCCATCCTTCACGGCGACGTCCATAGGACCGTCAATGCCATTGGCTGGATCAATCACGTGACCTCCTTTTATGAGGAGGTCAAATTCCTGGGCATGGCAAGCGAGTGCGGCTACCAGTAAATAAACCAACGCAACAATTCTCATGGGAGATTTCAGCATAACTCAGATGGGTCAGGTGGCTAGTGGGGGACCGCCGGGAATCACGATACGCTTCCGCGCAATTTTGTAAACCCGCTTGCGTGCTTTGAATTTCGCCGTGAGGTATTCACCCATGTAGACCGAGCCGCTGAACTCTGCGCCCGACAAGGTGCCAGAGAACAGGTAGGTGATGCCGTCGCCGGGCGTCCGATAGTTGCTTCTCAATTTGATTGCATCGCCCTCGATCATTCCCACCAGCTCGTTGTTAGCAAAGTCAGAGACGTGAGTTCCCTGAATCCAATTGCCATCCTGTTCCAGGGCAAAGTGGTGTGTGCTGGTACCCGCAAAGAATTCCATGGTTACATCCCATTGTCCCGCAACGCTACCGCCAGGCGCTTTCATAGATTCGCTCCGGGGAGGTCGTTTTTCGGACAGCACGGCGACGATGCGCTGTGCGACAACCCGGTCGTTTCCCGGCTGCATTTGTCCGGTCGTAATGCTGAGCGAGGTGATTTCTCCTTCCGTGCGACCGCCGATGGCAATGCGCGGTTTTGTCCGGGCAAACAATTCAGCTACTTCTTCACCCGTAATATTTAATTTGTCAACTTCCCACGATACGTTCAGTACCGGTGACTTGTTCGATAGCTCCGTCGGCTCTTGCACCTTCGTGGTGACTCCGGAAATTTTTGTTACCTCCTTGTTGATAGCATCCAGGTACGAAAGCCAGGTCTTCCACTCCGCCGCATGATCGCGCTTCGTCCAGGCCTCGACGCCCGCGAGCATACCCATCATTTCTTCCTTGCCTACCTTGTTGTCTCGTCCGGGACCATGATGCGGCGAACTTGCCTGCCAGCTGGCCATGAGCAAGTCCTTCCTGCCCAACACCAGGCCGGCACATTGCGGACCACAGATCGCCTTGCCCCCGCTGTAAACGACAACGGTTGCACCATGCGCCAGGTGGACATTGGGTATCGTGAGTACTTCTGCAGCTGCATCAACGACTACGGGAATGTTTCTGGCCTTTGCGATCTGGGCAATCACTTCCGTCGACAGCGGTTGGCCCGGCATCGTCTCTTCCGTCGCCATGAGGTAGATCATCGCTGTACGGGGATTGATAGCATCCTTAAGCTCATCTGCGGTTTCAACCGTGATAATAGTCACACCGATATTGCGGAGGGCGTGGTCATATACGTTCCGGCTGTGACGCGGAATAATAACTTCGTTCTTTTCGAATCCCGTCAGGTCCGGAATGCGCACCAACTTTTCAGGATTGCCATCCGTCACGCATGCTGCCGTAACATGTTTGAGTCCCGCCGCGCAGCCGGCGCTTACCATACCCCATTCCGCACCTGTTAATTCAGCCAGTCGTTTACCAACGGCGAACGCAAGTTCATCGTATTGGACGAAATAACCTGAGGCGGCCTTCATGGCATCCACGACTTCCGGCCTTTCTACAGAGCCACCAATGATCGTAAATGTACCGCGGCAATTGATGATCGGATCTACGCCGATCGTTTCGTAAATCGAAACACCTGGTTTCTTGTCCAACGGTGTCGATACTGGCGATGCATTGCCCGCTGCCTGTGTGGGCGTTGTGGCGGCCAGCAATCCGCCGGCAAATGGAATCGCCGATAGTTGCTTGACAATCTCTCTTCGTTTCATGTGCGTAATTTTTCGATGGTCAGGGATACGGTAAATATAGGACGTATCGCCAGCTGGACAACAGAAAAGATAACATCACACGTTACGGAAGATGATAATAGGAAATTTATCCGGTGTGTGTTTGGCACACGCCCTCCGAAAGACTACTCCACGCCTTCTACGAGGACGAACTTCCCTTGTGACGTGCTTTGCCGGATGGCTTTGGCTGGAGCATATACGTCACCTGAATACCAGGCCTTGGCCTTCTCCATGGACGGAAATTCCAACACGACAATGCGGCCGCTTTCCCAGCCTCCTTCAAGAACCGTACGTTGTCCTCCGCGCACAACGAACTTCCCGTCGTAAGGCTGAAGCGTTGCCAACGTAAGTTTTTTGTACTCTTCATAGCGGACAGGGTCTGTGATGGTGATGTCACCAATGATGTATGCTTTCATGCAACCAAGATAGCAAGTAGGCAGCGTGAAGTCCAACGGAAACGTCGAACGAAAACAATGTCTTTCAGGTAGCCCATCAGCGGGTATCATTCCTGGTCAGGCGCGCGTACCAGGCGGTACCGAATGCTTTAGTTGACAGCGCTTTGACGTCTCAATACTTACGCATCAAATCCAGGAGCTTCCGATCGAGCTTGGTGCCGTGCCAATCCTCGTAAGCGACGTCGGTACGCTCCGAGTCGATGACTCCGAAGGATCCTCTGAACTCCCAAAGAGCAAATCCAATGTCGTTCGATTTCAATATGTCAAGCATATCGGTGAACCAGGCGAGAAAAACATCGTGTGGGGTTTTGTTCCAGCATCCGCACTCTCCACAATGAACGCCCACGCCCTTGTTTTTGAGTTCGATCCATGGCTTGAAGTAGTCCTCGAGGATTTTTCGACTGAGATATTGGTCACCTACCTGGCCGGGCCACTTTGGTTCGGGAAGATGATCCGGATCCTTATTCGCCCAAGGCGCCTTGTAGTGTGATATTATCCCAGGCGTGTACCCTCTACAGCTTTGTGCGATGTTCAGATCAATCAACTCTGGAATCACCTTGTTGCCTACGTCGTTCCCATCCGCCACGATCAGGCGTTTTGGGTTCTCTTTTCTGATGGCTTCAGCAGCAGCGTTCGCCACCTTTCGATAGACGTCGCCCGGCACACTGGAACGCTTAGAATGCTGGTCATTCATATCCTCGCGCATAGACGGCTCGTTGACAAGGTCAAAACTGATCTTGCTTTCACTTACGTTTTTGTAACGCTTTGCCCACATGTTCCAATGGAAGCAAAACGCGTCAAGCGCCGGCTGATCTCTCCACAAGTTGTATGGCTCATGGAACCCGGCGTTTACACAATACCCAGGCGCACGATGAAGGTTAAGGCTCACATGCATGTTATGCTTCAGGGCCTTGTTCACCAATGCGTCGATAGTATCGACGGCTTCGGCCTTAATCTTATAGACATCGTCAGGTGTGATGTTTTTGCTGCGGTCGATATCGAGGTACGAAGGATACGCCATGGGTATCCGCACGAAGTTGAATCCCCAATCCGACATCCACTTGAAATGTTCCTCAGGTGTGGCATTGCGGGCGTTCGCGGGATCGGGAGAAAAGAAGTCCAGGAGATTGAATCCCTTCCAGCGTGGAAGCGCATTCTTCGGAGGTCCAACCAAGCTGTCAGCTATCGGCACCGTTGCGGGCGACGATGCGCCCGGCGTCGTACCGGCAATGGTA
>DATHKA010000579.1:0-4303 GCA_035489615.1 Chryseolinea sp. | reverse complement strand
GGGCGTGCAGCCTCCCGATACAATGACCCGGTATCGATATCCATTGAATGAGAGCGGCGTGGTGCTAACGCTTAATGAAGCTGTGGCGCTGCCGTTGTAAGTAGCATCATCCGATAGGTTGCCATACGTAACGCCGCCATTCGTGCTCACCTGCCATTGAAAAGTGCCGCCGGTGGTGACACCCGCATTCACCGTGAAGCTCGTGGTACCGTTCTGACACACAATCGCACTGGAAGGCTGCCCAATGATAGAAGGGGGCACGAGCGACGGATCGACATTTACTGTCGTAGAAAGATTCGCATCGCATCCAGTAGTCGAATTGCGGGCATAAACCTTGATATTGGTGGCGCCGGGCAGCGTATTGCTGGTGATCGTCAGATTGCCTCCCGTGCCCGCGTAAAATGAGCTGAGAACGGCGCTGGTTGACGCCTCCTGAAGTTGGTATAATACACCGACCTGCGTGCCGGCGATCGTCACCGGGGCACCGCTTGAAGGACATATTGTAGCGGGTGCAGTAACGCCCAGGCTATTCGACGGTAGAGGTGACAGATTGACCGTTACGGTGGCGGATAGATCGGTATCACATCCAGTCACTGAATGACGAGCATACACTTTAATATTCGTGGAGGCAGGCAGGTTATTGCTGACGATGTTAAGATCGCCGCCCGTGCCCGCGTAAAATGAGCTGAGAACGGCGCTGGTTGACACCACCTGAAGCTGATATTCTACGCCCAACTGCGTGCCGAAGATCGTCACGGGAGCGCCAGTTGAAGGACATACGGTGGCGGGTGCTGTAATGCCCAGGCTGTTTGACGGAGGCGCCGAAACGGTCACCGGATAAACATTGGTACACGATGGCGCAAATGAGACATAATCCGAAGTGGCCGTCCAGGCAGTCGCGTTGCGACTCGGATCAGCGTAGCCACCCATACCCGTAGGATTCTCAATGCCCTGAGTGGCACCTGAACCACCGTTATCCTGGATGTCGGTGCTGTGAATTTCAATAACCTGAGACGTCTCGTACAACTGAATCTGAAAAGTCACCGTCTGCGGGCCACTCGCATACCGGACATTGTCAAAAGTTATCAGAAACCTTCTATTAGGGGCAATGCCCACCATGGCGGTATGGATCGTTCCCCCTAAGGTTACGTTTAAATCGTCCCAGGCGCCAGCAATCAGATTGTTGGGTGTCGAAGCCGAAGGCAGTGACTGGCTTGTTCCCGTTCCCGCATCGGGGCCAAAAGTCACATAGCCGTTCGCATTTACAACGAGAGTGCTATACGTCTGCCCAAAAAAGTCAAAATTGAATCCTAGTGGGATTGGTGCGCTGTCTTCATTGGCACCAAAGGACGTGGCCGTTCCAACCGTAGGGTCGGGACCAAACGTACCGGCAGTTGATACGCTGTAGGAGGAACTGTAGATGGTGTGCGTACCGACGCCAGCAATCGACGGAGAGAACGTGCCTCCCGCGATTCCGGGACCGTACACATTGTCGCCCCCTGTCAGGGTAACCGCGGCGTCGTCTGAACAGTACGAAGGCTGGAGATTGCTAATGACGCACTGGGCCCGGAGAGCATACCCCGGCGCAACCAGCAGCAGCAAAAGCGCAAGTCTCGATACAACCTTGTAGAAATCCGTCATTCCGTACCCGTAAAGCGCTGCATATCAGCCATTGAACTTAATTTTTACCCCCGGCAAAAGGTAACCGCCATTTGTCGGCAGTCACTCTGAAAAAGTGCCCGTTGGGCTTACGAGGGTCAACATCATCTTTTTCTGTGTTTCTAACTCTATGGTGCCGAAAACAGCAACACGGTGGTCGGGAAGTACGCGAACGGCAGCCGCCTGGTCATCACCTTCGATCGACCCAAACCGCATCTCGCCTTCTTTCGCACCATCACTTCCTAGCTTCACGAGGTATATATCGTGATTATTATTGTCTTGCAATTCATCCGCCAGGACGAACATGCTTCCTTCGTCGCTGTATGCTACGGAAACGCCTTCGGCAGACCTGGGCGTAGGTATCACTTTAGAGAATCTGATACTAAGGTCCGATTGTCCGTCGATGTATTGCGTCATAAAAATCTGTTTGAATACATCCTGTCCAGTAGACCCAACCAAAACATATCCGCGTTGCAACCCAATGGGCATAACTACAGCCTCGCTGGAAGACTGCGCGTCTCCGGAAGGCGCTACTCCGGTTGGGGCCGACACGAAAAATTCGTTCCACTGCAGTACTTCAAAAGCTTGTTTAAAACCCTCCCCGCGGAAAGGTCTGTCCGAGTCTCCTAAAGTATAAAATCGCTGAGGCACAGATCCTTGCGACTCGAATAACTTAACTATATTACCGATGTGCTCGCCGCCCTGTCCAGCCTCTAATTCCGGTGCTAAAGCAAAGTTAGGGTCCACTTTAATGATCATAAGATCTTGAGCATCCGTTCGTAGCAGATTTTGATCTTCCACTAATCCGGGTCCGGCATAACCCGTAACGATCAAGCTCCCGTCCGTGATTTCTGTGACGGCTGTTCCGAAGAGCTCGGCCTTAGTCACATCGTCTGTAATTATCAAGCTATCGATACCGGTACCTGACTGACTGATCCGTGTGAGCCTGATCGAAGCCCGGGGAATAGAACCTGATCCTGTTGCCGACACATTTGATACCACGAGGATATCATTGCGGCTATCCAATTCCACGTCTACGGGAACCTCATTATCTCCAGCCATTTGGCGTTCCCACAGAACGGTACCATGCGGATCGACCTTCACAATAAAGGTTCGTGTGATGGGATTGGTCTGCGACTGCGACGTACCCACCATCACCATCGTGCCGTCGTCGCCAACCGCCAGGTCAACCCCAGACTGGTTGCCATCCTCACCATAATATTTGGTAAAGTATGTTTCATATACCGGCGCGACATTGATATCGGTGTCGCACGATAATAAGATGGCCGTCAACATCGCGGCCATAAGGCTAATTCGCGCGGTCATCTTTTTCAATTTTTCTTAACACTGATTTAGTTCGGGCTTTCTTCAACTTCCTCGGCTTATAGAGCGGATGTATATATCCAACGGATATGGCGAGGTTGTCGAGTCTGAAATCATCGTCTACATAAGGAAAGGGCAATCCATCCTGGGTGCTGCTGAACCGGTGGTTAATGTCCGCCAGGTTCTTCAAACCAAACGAATAACGGGCATCGACATAAAAATAATCGAGCTTGTATTTGTATTTGAGTCCTACGCCAAGAAAGACAGAGCTGTTACGGGAATTTCTGTTTCCTCCTAGATTGATGTTCGAGATCGTCTTATCGAAAGAAGTGAAATCCTCTGTAGGCTGCCCCTCCTCGAGGAATTGGCCGTCGCGATTTTTGATCTCGACGTCAGCGCGATTCAACAGCAGAAAATTGAAAGAATATCCGACATACGTATATTTCCGAAGCTTTCCCTTCGCCTCTGAAAACTTGACCGCTAACGGTACGGCTATCCACGTCTGCTTGTCCATGAAGTTGACAATGTCTTTGTCGACTCCGAACAAATTAGTCGTCTCGTGCTTAAATGTTGACTGTTGAAACGTAGCATCTAAAGACGCCGACAAATAGTCATTGTAATTGTAGTCGATTCCACCACCCGCCTGCCATCCGATACGCAAGCGATATTTTTCATTTGTATACGTTTCGCCACCGGGCCGCACATCATGTATCACTCTGGCGATGGAGGTGTTGGGCCCCAGGAAAGCATGCCAGGCAAAAATGGGCGTTGCCGTAAACTTACGGCTCAGGTACACAAGGTCTATAGGATCCCGTTTCTCATCGGTTACGTACTCCGGGTTCGCCCAAAGCACGTTGAGGTAGCTCTGCTCGGCGCCGATCGGGTCTTCGAGCAGCAAATAGGTTTCCGCGAGTAAGAGGTAAGCGCGCTGACGCCACTCGCGATTATTGTTCTCTTCAAGACAATCCTTAAGCATGGCCGGAATGCCATACAAATGGCCAGCGTTGAATTCTTCTGTTGCTTGCGTAAGCCTCACCTCGCACTCGTCCTGTGCTGACGCCTGCCAGGAAATGACCAGGCACACAAAAAAGAATATGGTGATTCTGCGAATCATCAGCGCTCACTAATAGGAAGGTTCTGACAAGAGCTTTCGTAGTCGATCTCCTCGGTATTCCCCACATATTTCTTCCACTCGTCGCGCGTCATGTTGCGCTTGAGTTTCGGACAGATTTGCTCGGCCAGGATATTGGGATCTGTCGGCCACACCCTGATCTCGGATTCGCTGCACGAAGCCAACAGGTAATCTGACCCCTTGGCAAAT
>DATHKA010000578.1:0-3423 GCA_035489615.1 Chryseolinea sp. | reverse complement strand
GTTTCCTGCGTAGTTACCAGGGCGGCGTAGTACACACTGTCAGTAAATCCAAACATGGCACGCGTGCCTTCATCAACCACGAGTCGCCGCAGGTCGTATTTGCGATAGCGGATAATTTCCACCAACGCTTCGTCGGGTGTCAATTTTTGTTGAATGTCGTCCCAGCTCACCTGGTTGTCCCTTAGCTTCTCTGCCACCGACTCGCTGGTCTTGAGGCTGATCGCTTTTTCCAACGCATCGATTTCGTGCTCGAGCTGTGTCGCGGACGCCGGCGTTTGCGATAGCTCGTTCAGGGTGCGTTGATAGAGATATCCGAGTTGTTCGCGTTTCATGCGCAATTGATCGAACTGCCGGGCGAGGACAGTGTCTTTCTTTTGTTCAACAATATCGCTGCGATGTCGCTGGGTAAAGAATCGCAGAGATTTAAGTGTCAATTGATTGTTGAAAACCTGGGTGAGCAACTCGGGATGACGCGATGATGCACGCAAGGCAATGGCATTGAAGCGTTCAAAGTCTTCCTTCAGTCGTCGGTAGAACTGCACTTGTTCATCTTCGTTAAGGTTGGGGAAGATGTATTTCACCTGCTGGATTGCTAATTCAGAAGACTGCGAGAAAAGTGGAAGCGCGAGCTCGGGTTTCCCCATTTCCCAATATACAACGGCCAGGTTACCTGCAATTTCGCCCAATTTCACAGAGGACGTTCCGTATATCTTCTTTCGTACACTATAGGCCCGTTCATAAAAGATCGAAGCTTCTTTGAATTGAGCTACTGTCGTGAGCAAGACGGCCTGATTGTTCATGATGGTCGCGGCCAGGTCGCTGTCGTTCAGTTGATACTTTTCTATTAGGGTCAAGGCCCGCTCGAACGTTTGCCTGGCCTTTGCCATTTCGTGATTCGCGCGATACGCGGTTCCCAGGTTATTGAGCACCGTCAGGTATCCGGGATTCGATTCAGGAACAGTCGTCGCGAGTTGTTGTTCGATCTGTTGAAATTGGGCGACCGCTTGTTGAATCTGGCCGCTGCCAAGGTAAATTCCGGCGATATTGCCCTGCACAGTGAGGGAGTTAACCGACTTGATGCCATATACCTTCTGACACAGCGGCAGAGCGTCCTGGTAGTAAACCAATGCTTTCTCGCGCAGTCCAAGTTTTTCGTAAACCGTAGCCAGGCTGTTCAGGACGGCGGCGAGCATGGCGTCGTCTGTGGGTTTCGACGCGTTTAAAAGCCTGTGTGCTTCCAGCAACTCCTTCTCGGCGACATTGAAATTACCGGTTTCGAAGTGATTAAGAGCCGTTTCCTGCAGCCACTGAAGATGAAGTCCTGAGATCGCTGCAGCTGCACTGAGTTTCGAACGTAACGCGCCGAGTATACGCATCGACTCCTCGTAGCGTCCATCCTTACGTGCCAGTCGCGCGCGCGTAATTTGCCATTCGTCGGTCCCTACCGATGCCGCATAGCGCTTATCGTCCAACAGCGCAAGCGCCTGTGCGGGTTTGTCGCCTGATTCGTACAAGGCCGTGATCCCCTTCAACGCTGGGTCTAACAGTTCGGCAACGGGATGGGGATCGTGCAATACTTTTAAATAGAGTCCCTCCGCATCTTTGAAATGCTGCTGCTCGGCGTGCACCGCCGCCAGATTGAGGTAGGCGCGTTGCAGATCGCTGTCTGAACCGTCTCCTCCTTCCGATGTGATGGTGATAACCTTCGTGAGGTACTTTTCTGCGCTCTTATAGTCGCCCGTCTTGGCATACGCAAGGCCGAGATCATTCAGGATGGTGAGATAGTTCTCATCATATATCCCCAGGTCATATAAGGCTGCCTTTTCCGCTTTCACCAGAAACGGGATCGTTTTGGTCCAATGGATGCCCCAGTAGTGTTGCGCGCTGTCGTATTGGACTTTCCAATCAGGTGTTTGCGCATGCAGGACACAGGCGGACATCCACAAGAAAACAGTAATACATCTTGTCATGCGAAGCTTAAAAAATGGGTACCCTGCAAGACAACAAATTTAATCATCGCGCACCGCATGTGGGCATCCCCGGTGACACCATTCGTGCGTCGTCAGTTTTTCGGTTTTTTTATCCGTTCAAATGCGGTAAATTATCAATGACTTTTCGCCTGCATAAGCCCATTCTTTCAGTCATTTTCACAGGTTATGGAGTTTCACCGAAAAAAGGGTAAACAAGGCGCCTATGCGCTGGCATCAGCGTTGGCGTTAATACTCGCACAGACGGGCGCATACGCTGCTGAAAAAGCTGCTGAGGAGGGATCTCCGTTCTGGCTTTGGGTGCTGCTGGGCCGACTGCATCCCATGATCGTACATTTTCCCATTAGCTTGATTCTGGTGGTGCTTGTGCTGGAAGTGTTGCAAGGGACGCGCCGCGCTATGGATTTGCGCTCCGCCATCCGGGTGTTGCTGGTGATTTCAGCGTTGTCGTCCATCGCAGCCGTTGTCTTCGGCTTGCTGCTGGCAAACACGGAATCATACGGAAGCGACATCCTTCCCCTTCATCAATGGGCGGGAATAATTACGATGATATTGGCACTTGGATGTTGGTGGGCAGGCGGATGGCAATCGCGTACAGTATTCAGGGGGTTGCTGATCGTTACCGTGGCAGCCGTAACGGTAACAGGCCACTTCGGCGCGACGCTTACACATGGGGAGGATTACCTTTCGGGCGCTTTCAACGAGGAGGTGCCTGAAACCGATGACGCCGCGCTGGTCATTGTCCAGACGTCAGGTCCGCTTACCGAGCCGCAGGTCCAGGAGATAAACCTTCAGGTGCGTACCATTCTGGCGCATGAATGTTTCAATTGTCACGGTCAGGCGAAGGTTAAGGGCGAGCTAAGACTCGACACGAAGGAGCATGCGTTCAAGGGAGGCAAGCATGGAGCTGTAATTATACCGGGCAAGCCGGGTGAAAGCGAATTGATTCGACGCGTAAAGCTTCCGCGCAATCACAAGGATGCCATGCCCGAAAAAGGGGAAGGCCTGTCGGCTGCACAGATCAAAATGTTGGAATTCTGGATTGAGAAGGGCGCACCCTGGCCCGATGGTCCGTTGAAAAGTATTTACCGTGTCGCGGCGCTTGAGCCACGTATGCCAAATATCCCGGCCGTTGTAGGAAATCGTGAAATACCCATCGATCGGTTCGTGGATGTCTACTTCTCCGAACACAAGGTTGCCTGGCCTTCTCCGGTCGACGACCGGACGTACATCCGGCGCGTGTATCTTGATGCAATCGGGCTGATACCACCGCCCGATTCCGTCGACGCGTTTATGAAAGATCCGCGCAAAGACAAGCGCGAACGACTTGTGAAAACCGTGCTGAACCGTAACGACGACTACGCCCGGCATTGGCTTACCTTCTGGAACGACGCGCTACGGAACGATTACACGGGCACTGGGTACATCACGGGCG
>DATHKA010000577.1:0-4854 GCA_035489615.1 Chryseolinea sp. | reverse complement strand
GGCCAATTCCATTATTGATGAACCGGAAGGAGAGGGCGACTCAGTGCGCACCGAGATCATCAAGAACCTGAAAAATTTTGGTCGGATGAAGAATTTTGATCAGCGGTTCACCGTGAACTATACTATACCACTCGACAAATTCCCTGTAACGGACTGGCTCGGCGCAGACTATCGCTGGCAGGCCTCCTACAACTGGCGCGCGGGTCCGCTTAACCGTCCGGATGACGAGCATGTCATTGGTGACCTCCCGGATGAGCTCGATTTCAAAAACACCATTCAGAACGCCCGCGATCAGAACTTGTCGGGCCGCGCCGACATGGTAAAGCTTTACAACAAGGTGAAGTTCCTGAAAGACCTCAATTCGCCGCCGCGCACAGCCGCGGCCAGGCCGGGCACCAACCCGAAGGTGCCTGCGCGGCCAGATCCAAAGGCCGACACGGTGAAGAAAGCAGGTATGCCGCCGCTTGTGAAAGGATTACTCCGCATTCTCATGTCGGTGCGGTCCATTAACGGCACCTATTCACTTACTGAAGGCACCACACTCCCGGGCTACACGGCGACGCCTAAGTTTTTTGGCATGGACGACGGGTGGAATTCGCCGGGATGGGATTTCATTTTGGGTAGTCAGGACCCGGCTATGCGTGAGCGTGCCGCCAGGAATGGGTACATCACCGATAAACCGACGCTGACCGCGCCCTTTACACAACGCCGCGATCAGGCCATAAATCTTCGCGCGAACATAGAGCCATCGCCCGACTTCAAGATTCAGATCGACATGAAGAAGGAAACGGCTAATATCTACCAGGAAATTTTCCGCTTTGATCGAAGTCAGGCAAATGCAGATCCGGAATCGGGCTTTGCGTCGCTCAGTCCAAGTCGTGGAGGCAGCTACCGGATCTCCTATCTTACCGTAAAAACGGTCTTCGACAAGACAAACGACGACGTCTCATCGAAGGTGTTCAGCCAGTTTGAACAAAACCTGGACATTATTCAGGAACGTTTCCGGGCTATTACGGGGATTTCAGAATTTGATACGGCGTCGCAGGATATACTCATACCGGCCTTCATTGCCGCTTATTCAGGTAAGGATGCACGTACCATGAGCTTGTCGCCGTTCCCCAAAACGCCGCTCCCTAACTGGCGTGTAGACTATACCGGGTTAAACAAGATACCCGCCATCAAAAACATCTTCCAGTCCGTAACGCTTTCGCACGCGTATCAGTCGACTTATGGCGTAACAAATTATACCAATGCGCTGGAGTTCGATAACAAGGAAGTGCTGGAGATTAACAGACCAGTAGAAGATTACAACACCAAGTATTTCGGTGAGGTCTCGCAAGACAACAAGTTGATGCCCGTATACGTCATCAGCCAGGTGCTCATATCGGAGGCATTCGCTCCGCTTATCGGCGTGAACGTCCGGACCAAGAATCGAATAACCGCCAACTTCCAATACAAAACCAAGCGCGACCTGGCCTTGAACATTTCCAACGCCCAGATTACCGAGCTAAACAGCAAGGATGTGTCGCTTGAACTCGGCTTTACAAAAAACAACATGAAGCTGCCGTTCAAAGCGCAAGGTCGACTCATCGTGCTGAAAAATGACCTCACGTTCAGGCTGAACGCAAGTGTGGCAGACACGAAAACGATCCAGCGGAAGATCAACGAACTCAACACAGTCACCAATGGCAGCATTAATTTCCAGCTTCGTCCCAATATCAGTTATGTCGTTAATCAAAAGCTCAACGTGCAGATGTACTACGAGCGAACCATCAACGAACCGCTGGTGTCCAATTCCTATCGACGCGCTACCACACGGTTTGGTGTACAGGTGAGATTCAGCCTGGCACAGTAGGCGTAGACATAGGCTGGCGTAGGCTGGCACAAGTCTCCCGCTAAGGAACTACATAGATCGCTCGTTCATCCAGGAAGACTTGCGCCAGCCTGTGAGATACTAGGTACTTTTTAGTATTTTGCGGCACTTAAAATTTCCTATCCAGATGAACATTCCCGACTCGCTCCAATACACCAAAGACCACGAGTGGATCAAGATCGATGGTACCACGGCGACCATTGGTATTACAGAATTTGCCCAGGGTGAACTGGGTGACATCGTGTACGTAGACATCTCGTCCGTGGGAAAGAACGTGGCTGCCGGAGACGTGTTCGGCACCGTGGAAGCCGTGAAGACCGTTTCAGACCTTTACATGCCGATTGCCGGCAAAGTATTGGAAGTCAACGCTTTGCTGGATGGTAGTCCGGAAAAGGTCAATGAGGATCCCTATGGCGATGGCTGGATGATAAAAGCCGAAATCACGGGGAATCTCGAGGGTCTTTTGACCGCAGCACAGTATAAAGAACTAATCGGCAAGTAAGCCTTGTTGTAGGTTCATGAATGCCTGGATCACCTGTTGGTCGCGGGCCGTATTGATGACTATAACTGAACCCGCATGATAGAATTGCCTGTCATATCACCTGAAGAAACCCGCAAGCGGAAACCGAATTGGCTGCGCGTAAAACTGCCGGTCGGACCTGACTATGCGCGCGTACGCCGACTCGTCGACGACTACAAACTCCACACCATTTGCGAAAGCGGCAATTGCCCTAATATGGGCGAGTGCTGGGGCGCGGGAACGGCTACGTTCATGATACTGGGCAACGTTTGCACGCGCAGCTGCACCTTCTGCGCAGTGGCTACCGGAAGACCGACCGAGTACGACATAGAAGAACCCAAGCGCGTCGCCGAAGCCATCAAACTCATGGAGGTCAAACACGCGGTGATTACTTCCGTAAACCGCGATGAACTCAAAGATCGCGGCGCGGAGATCTGGTATCAAACAGTTGTGCAGACCAAGGCGGTTAGTCCCGACACAACTATCGAAACGTTAATACCGGATACCAAGGGAAATTGGGACGCTCTTTCACGGATGATTGAGGGTGGTCAGGAGGTGGTTTCTCACAATATGGAAACTGTTGAGCGCCTGTATCGCATGGTGCGTCCACAGGCCAGATACGCCCGGAGCCTGGAACAGCTCAGGAGAATCCGGGAAGCCGGTATGCGGACCAAGTCAGGCATCATGCTGGGCATAGGTGAAACCAAGGGCGAGGTATTTAAGGCAATGGATGATCTCGCAGCCCACGGGCTGATGATCCTCACGTTGGGACAATACCTTCAGCCGACTAAGCTTCACCTGGAAGTTGCCGAGTTCATTCATCCCGAGACATTTGAGATGTACAGGGAAGAAGGCCTGAAACGCGGGCTTAAATATGTAGAGTCCGGCCCGCTCGTGAGATCTTCTTACCATGCCGAGCGGCACGTGAATGTTAGTTTTTAGCTTTCAGTCTTTAGTCGTGAGCGGGTACCTGGTCTGAATAGTCGGTAACCTGGCGCTCGTAGCTAAATTTCTATTCGACGGCTAAAATACTTAGGACAACTCAGGATAAAGGACTCGCGCCTAATTACTATTTTTGTTTCGTGCAGCGTAAGTTTTTCCCGCGCGATAAGAACTACATCCTGGAACAAGTGCAGCTATCCCAACGTGATGTGCTGCTTCAATACCTCGTCGATTTTGTGCGGGTGGAGTACCTGATGCGCTGCAATCCACTGGGTCTCGCCGACGACACTTCTGTGCGCATCCAAGACTCGTTCGTAGACGATTTTTCCAAACTTCACGAATTCTATCTGACCCTTTCAGGAGTCTTCAGATACAAGTACTACGGCGATAACCAGCTGCAATTCGGATTCGACGGTCGAGACGAGTTTGAGCGCTACCGTGAAGAATGGACAATCACCTTCAAAGGCTGGTCACGTTCCTTTTGCCGGCAGGATAATTTTTTAAAAGCTATACTCGAGTTAACTGTTTTGTATCCCGATGACTATACGCCTCAGATGGCTGGACTAAGGTTGAGTTATTTCATCACCAAGACCTTCGAAGTCAAGATTGACGGCGCGAAAGGTATCGTAGATGTTAAGGCGGCAATCGCTAAGTAGACGTGGCCTGTTGAACCAGTCCACCAGCTTGCCATTGTTGTTGCTCTCATCCTGTTTCTCGTAATAAGGTTCAGGATACGCGGTCCCTTACTCCTCGCGTCCCATCAGTTTCAGTAGCGCAATGCGTGCTGAAAGGTAATCGTAGACCGCTTCCAGGTAGTTGGTTTCAGCGGTAGCCAAAGCAAGTTCGGCATCGGTCAATTCAAGTCGGGAGGAAACGCCTTTTTTATACCGGTATTCGACAATCGAATAACTGAGCCTCGCCGTCTCGCTCACCGTGGCAGTCGTCTGTAGCCGAACCAGCGATTCGCGATTATCAGCTACCACCTGGTGAGCCTTGGCCCGAAGCTGTTCGAATGCATCTGCCGACCTGAGCTCCCACTGATTTTTCTCGATAGAAGCCTGCCTTACCTTCGCCTGATTGCTCATGCCGGTGAACAACGGTACGGCCACCTGCAGTCCAACAAAAGACGAACTGGGAAAGTACGCGTTGTTATAGTCGAATTTTTGCGTCTGGCTATTGATCTGATAAGCGCCAACTGCAGAAATAGTAGGCAGTCTGCCCCCGGCGGCAATTTTCTCTTGACGGCCGGCGATCTGTTGCTGCAAGGCGATAACCTGGTATCCCGGGTTACGCGTCCGCGCTTCTCCGTAGACGTCTTCTTCCGATAGGGTTTCGGAGGCACCCTGCAGGTAAAGCGAATCAGACAATTGAATATCCGTTAACGAATCGATTGCCAGGAGGGCTTTGAGTTGAAGTTTGCTCGTTTGCTCTGCAAACTGAAGTTTCAGCAGCGCAGGTTCCAGGTTTTTCACGGAGGTAAATGCGCGTAACGTATCTACGCGAAGACCTTTGCCCTGGG
>DATHKA010000576.1:0-3911 GCA_035489615.1 Chryseolinea sp. | reverse complement strand
CGCGAGTTCAGAAATTCCGACGGCATTGCCGAGATACAAGTGAGCAGTGTGACCAGTCTGCTCAGTGAAAATACCATCAGCTATAACAATACTTTCAGCGACCGGCATACGGTTTCAGCCGTTGTCGGCTACACGTACCAGCACTTTCAAACTGAGGGCTTTAATGCCCGGAGCCAGGGCTTCCTCAGTGATGTGTTCCAGACGAGCAATCTTGGAGCAGCCAGCAGTCCAGGTATACCACAATCGAATTTTATTGAATCCGCTATTCTCTCCTGGCTGGGTCGCGTGAATTATTCCTATCGCGATAAGTACCTGCTAACGGCAAGCTTTCGCGCCGACGGTTCATCGCGATTCTCGGAGGGAAACAAATGGGGTTACTTCCCTTCCGCAGCTGTAGCCTGGAGGTTATCTGAGGAAGATTTTCTCAAGAGTAGCAAGGTCGTAAGCGACCTGAAAATCCGCGCAAGCTGGGGCGTGACCGGCAGCCAGGCGATCAACCCGTATGCAACGCTCAACCGGCTCGATGCGGGAAACACAATCTTCGGGAATTCGTTATATGTCACCTTTGCGCCAGGAACGACCTTGCCATCCGACCTGAAGTGGGAAACCACCGAACAATTTGATGCCGGCGTGGACCTGGGTATCCTGAATGACAGGATCGTGGTGTCTGCCGATTATTTTGTGAAGAATACGCGGGATCTGCTCAACATCGTTCGTCTTCCGAGCTCGATGGGATTCACTCAGACCATTCAGAATGTGGGCGGAGTTCAGAACAAAGGGGTGGAGCTAAGTATCAACGCGCATATCGTGAGCCGTCCCAACTTCAACTGGAATGCCAGCGTCAATACGACTTTTCTGAGCAATAAAGTCACAAAGCTTGCAGGCGGTCAGGACATATTAACCAACAGCGTATCGGTCCTGATCCTTAATGACAACGTCGGGATACTCAGAGAGGGTCGGCCTATCGGACAATTCTTCGGATACCTGGAAGATGGATACACAGACCAGGGGAAAATCAAATACCTCGACCTGACCGGAGACGGGCTCATCACAGCTGATGACAAGACGTATATCGGCAACCCCAATCCGGATATGATCTTCGGGCTTAATTCCAGTGTGTCCTACAAGAACTTCGAGCTCTCCTTTTTTATTCAGGGCACTGTCGGCAACGACATCTTCAATGTAAGCTCAGCGCCGAGTACGCTTGACTACGGACAAGGTTTGAACGGACCGAAGGATGTCCTTACCGATCACTGGACACCTGAGAACCCCAATGCGAAGTATCCAAAGATAAGCCGGCAGTCGTCCGTTGAAGTCTCAGACCGCTTCGTCGAGGATGGCTCGTATATACGACTGAAGAACATACAACTCGCCTACAATATTCCTGTGCAGAAATCAAACTGGATCCGCCGCTTCCAGGTTTACGTGAGTGGTCAGAATCTGCTCACAGGCACCGATTACTCGTGGTGGGATCCTGAAGTCAACACCAAGGGATTGGGTACGAACAGGGGAATCGATCACTACAGTTACCCTACTACAAAATCCTATACAGTTGGCCTGCGCGCCGGGTTCTAAGGTTCATAAAGATTAATCATCAAGGCAATGAAGAATATTATACGATCAATGAGTTCAATGCTGAAGCGGGGCGTTGCCCCAGTTTGTTTGCTCCTGGCTCTTGTATCCTGTCAGGATGCCCTGGAAGAAAATCCAAGAGACATCGTAGCGGAAAACTATTATAACACGGCGGCTGAGTTAGAGACCGCTATCAATGCAGTGTATACCCCTTTGCGAAACGGCAGCTTCATTGGAAATTATCTCGCGCCACTCGACGCTCATACAGAATGGGGTTACGGAAGGGGAAGTCGTGCAGTGTTCAACGACTTCCAGGGACTAAACACCACCTGGGCGAACAGCGTGGGAGGCGTATGGGGTTTATTCTACCTCAGCATTCGAAATGCAAACTACATTTTGATGAATGCACCGGACGCACCGGCGGTAAGCGACGGCGACAAGGCCCGGTTCATGGCTGAAGCCAGGTTCCTGCGCGCGTTCAGCTACTTTCATCTCGTGAGGGCCTGGGGCGCAGTGCCTATCAGGACGGAAGACAATATGGCCGACAAAGATATACCCCGAAGCACCGTCGAAAGTGTTTATGAATTGATCGTCGATGACCTACTTTACGCAGGCGCAAACCTGCCGACCGATCAAAGTGATGTCGGCAGACCCACGACGTATGCCGCGAAAACCATGCTTGCCGATGTTTATCTCAACATGCAAAAGTACGGCGAAGCCCGTGACCTGGCTAAGGAGGTAATGGATGCTAGCAAATTCTCACTCGTGCCCATTACAACACCGGACGATATCGCAACCGACATCTGGGGTCCGGATGTTCTTACGACGACGGAAGAGATCTTCTATTTGAAATTTGCCCGTCAACTCGGTCAGGGCAACTTCATAGCCTGGGTCCTCAACCATCCGAGTACCGGCTTGTTCAACTTCGGCGGCTCCTATGCGCACTACAGCGACGCAACGATTCCTTTTTACAAGAACTGGAACGACAACGATTTGAGAAAGGGTCTGTGGAACAAGGTCAACTTCGGACTTGGTGATGCCACACTGGTGAGCCGAAAATTTGTAGATCAGAGTGCTGCCAGTCAAAATGATTCTGGCATCGATCAACCCATGTACCGTTACGCGGAAGTGCTTTTGATCTACGCCGAGGCTGCCACGCGCGCAGCAGGCGGACCCACTCCCGAAGCCGTGGAGGCCCTGAACAAAGTACATCGCAGGGCTTACGGACAAGATCAGAATGTGCCGTCGGCATTCGATCTCAACATCGCCGACTACGATGAGAATTCATTCGTCGACAAGGTGATCGAGGAACTGGGATATGAATTCATATTTGAAGGCAAGCGCTGGTTCGAACTGAAGCGGACAGGTAAGGCGGCGGCGCTGATCCTCGCCAACCGCGGAAAAGTAATCGCTGAAAAACACTACCTGTTCCCGATTCCTCTTTCGGAGTTGAACTTCAACGACGCGATCAATCAGGAAGATCAAAATCCCGGATACTGAGCGGTGAACCGTGCGTACCATAATATTCATTTTACAATGGCCGCCCTTGTCATGAATTGACGTTCAGACGAGTACGTCGTAGCAAAAATAAGCGCCTTACGTTTTCGACAGGATGCTGTCCTAACCAGTCAACTGGCTGTTTTAAGGCAATTCATACTTACGCTTATTTTTGCAAAGACGTACGAGGGCGGTGTTTAAACTAATAAGCTTTACAGGATGCGAACGACACTGATAACAACACTACTGCTTTTATCTCTTGCGACGAATGTCACGACTGCCACCGTCAGCATGCCGCCGGAGCCTTATGATGTGGTTGTGGTTGGCGGTACGCCGGCCGGCGTTGCCGCTGCGATCGCCGCAGGACGACTTGGCATGCGGGTCATGCTTGTCGAACAATCACCCGTACTGGGAGGCGTGCTGTCGTCGGGAGTTAACCGGCTCGACGACTATGTCGTGCAGGCTAACAGTGGTGTGATGGAGGAATTTCGACAACGCGTCATGAAATATCACCTGACATCCCTCGCGAACGATCCGGTCGTAGCGAGAGATGTGAAAGATCCTTCGCGCTGGAGCGTGGCCGAAGGAAGAGGCTGGGAACCGAAGACCGCTGCGCGCATCTTTGCCGAGATGGTCGCCGAAGTACCATCGGTGATTATAAAGTTCAGGGAAGTTCCCACAGGCGTAAAGATGAAAGGCGATCGCGTGGTGGCGGTCATCACGCGCGATCGCGACAACCAGGGTAGACTTGGGGCTGAACATCGCTATGATGGAACGATCATCGTCGATGCTACTTATGAGGGCGACGTAGCGGCATTCGCCGGCGCGCCCTTCCGCATCGG
>DATHKA010000575.1:0-4738 GCA_035489615.1 Chryseolinea sp. | reverse complement strand
GCCTGCTTCCAGGCGCTCGATCCATATGTCGACTACTTCGTTATCAACGTAAGTTCTCCCAATACGCCAGGCCTGCGCGAACTGCAGGAGAAGGCGCCACTCGAACGGTTGTTATCTACCATCAAGGCGCTCAGCCTGAAGTCGAGCAAACCAAAACCGGTGCTGCTCAAGATCGCTCCGGACCTCACTTGGGATCAGCTGGACGATGTGGTCGAAATTCTGCTGACGACCAAAACTGACGGTGTGATTGCCACCAATACAACCGTTTCGCGCGCCGATCTGAAGACCGGAGACTCCATTGTTCAGCAAATCGGCAGCGGAGGATTGAGCGGCGCGCCGTTGACCTTGCGATCAACGGAAGTGATTCGCTACCTGCGAACCAAGCTGGGTGAAGCGTATCCGATTGTGGGTGTCGGGGGGATTATGTCGCCCGAAGATGCGCTGGAAAAATTGAAGGCTGGTGCTAACCTCATTCAACTTTATACGGGTTTCATTTACGAAGGTCCCGGCCTGGTGAAGCGAATCAATGAGGCGATTGTTGAACAAGGTTAACCAGTACGTCGCAGCAAAAATAATAGTGTCTTCCTTTGGTTGTCAACCTGCTCCCCGGCAGATAACGTCCTCGCTTGAAGGGATTACTAACGTCGATCATTTTTGCGACGACGTACTAGCCCGGCCGTTAGGTGTTACTTTCTGTTGAAATACAGGGTGGCCTTCAATTCACCTATGAACTCTATGCCAGATTCGTCGTCATAGAACATAGCTTCTTTCTCAATGTAGATCTTCAGACGCGAGCTGTTCAATTCTTTGATCGTATAGCTGCCGGAAATGTCATCTTCTTCGGACAGACCGTCTACGGAAAGAATCAATGTATTGCCATTTTGCGCCCAGGTTCCCTCAGTAATATCGCCATCGTCTTTGAAGATTACCGTTCCATTAGACTTAAATTCAGCCTGGCCCGCGAAGTTTTCGTCGTTATCAACAAAAGGCTCAGGAAAGCCGTCCACCCTGACGGAAGCCTCGACTTTATCACCTTGCCAGCTGCCCAGGAGTGATGCTGGTTTTTCATCGTCGTCGTTACAAGCGGCAATAGTGAACAATGCGCTGACGAACGCCAGCGAATAAATGATTCTGTTACGCATAAAAGCTGTTTTTTGGAGTTTGTGAGTGATTAATACGGCGCTAGTCTGGAAGGGTTACTCGAAAAATTTGTAACCTTTTATTAGTTAACCTAGGTGAACGTTCTTCGACCGCAACGCAGGTAGATGTGGGAATACAGGTTGTGCGTGGGATTTTTAAATCCAGTATTCGGGAGGTTCACAGAGATTTTTTTTGGAGCATATCCAAGTGAGTGCCTTCGAAGGAAAGATGCGGGGCTAGACGGATGCTGCGCTTAGTAGAACTTCAGGGCTTAATGCAGAGGCGTGGAGGAGCGCCGTGATAGATCGATATCTCCTGCTCACAACGCTGCGCGTTGGAACTACTGGCGTTCATTTTGAAGGGGATGCACCTGTACACGGTAACTGAGGCGAGGTTTCGACTGAAATGCCACACGCCCAAATTAATACTTGACCTTAAACCATTATTTTCAAGGCGAGCGAAAGCGATTCCAACGCGTAGCGTTGTGAGCAGAAGAGCTATCGGATCACGGCGCTCCTCCACGCCTCTGCATTAAGCCCTGAAGTTCTACTAAGCGCAGCATCCGTCTAGCCCCGCATCTTTCCTTCGAAGGCACTCCCTTGGATATACTTCAAAAAAAAATCTCTGTGAACCTCCCGAATATTGGATTTAAAAATCCCACGCACAATCTTTTTTACATCTCACATCCCCCCGATTGGCTTCATATAGCTGATGCCAATGATGAACGCGCGATTGTTATTGTTGGTGTTGTCGTTGAGGCGATTCTGAAGGTCGATGATGCCCAACTCATACCGCACATCGAGGGAAAGGCTGGCGTTGTTCAGGATATATTCTAACCGGGCGCCCACATTAGGCCCGAAGTCGAATCGTTTAGCGTCGTTGGATTTAAAATCAAAACTCTCGGAATCGCTGCCTTTTAAGTAGCCTTCCGTTTGATATTTCCCGCTCAACCAGTACGCCGCATAGATGCCCAGGTTGGCGTGCAACTTAAAGTTGCGCAGGCCGGGTATGATGAAGGCATAGTCAGCCATGACGGGTAGTTCAAGATATTGTGCGCGTAGCCTGTCCGTGATGGTATTACAGACTTTGTGGTAATAACCCTTCTGTATGTACTGTAGCTCGGCGCCCAGTCCGAAGTTGGCGGATATCTGTTTGTACCCGATGGCACCAAAAGTGTAGCCAATATTCGTTGCCTCTTTCCAAGGCGTTTTTGTCTTATAATTTGAAAACGTTGGCCCGGCCTTTACACCGAGGTACCAGATCTGCGCGCGGACAGGAGCGGCCGTTGTTATCGCCAGTACGGTGAGCATGATGACCAGGACGCCGATGCCGGTTCCCGGGCGTTTCGTTACCGGGGGCGGGGCGTTCAAGCGGGTTGAAAAGGTTTGCATAGAGGCAGTCATTCGGGAAAATTAAAAGCCTTACAATCTAAAAGGTTCTATTTTTAAAGTTCTATATCCTAAAAAGGCTCTAGAACAAATTCATACTCATCGCGACCCGTTTTATCCTCCTCCAGGTCAGTGATAAGGATCATCTGGCGTGGCGTGAGCCGATCGATCACATAGTTTTCCTGGGGGCTTTGTGCGGGATGAAGGGCCAGCACCGTGTTGTTGTTTACCAATTCCCACTCACCATTATCCTGACGACCGCTCGGGTTGGTTCGGTCGAAGTCAGACGTGAGGGCTGTGGTTGGATTAGGCATGTAAAGAGTTAGCCGGTATTTTGTGATGTCGGTCGAGGTGTCCTTGACGCCGTTCACACGCACTTCGACCAGTCGCCAGCCGCCAGCCAGTGTGCAAAGTTTACTCGGACAATCGGATATGTCATTGCCACAGGATGTGCCCGTGAATACGATGGCCGCCATGGTCAACTTGGCAAGGACGAATTTGAAGGCGTACTTAATCTGCATGTACTAGCTGGTTCATCGGATCTTCATAATTTTCTTTACGTATCGCACGTTCCCGGTTTGAATAATCAGTAGGTACGGGCCGGGCCGGTAGCCGGCAAAAGAAAGCGCGCGCGTATCCGTATTTTTTTCGGTGCGCATAACACGCCCCATGATGTCGGTAATAGTGATATCCAGTGCGTCGTTGGTAGGGGCAAGTTCGAGCGTAAGTTCATCTTCCACCGGATTCGGATAGGCTTTGAGCGCTTCGTCACGCGTTGATTCGAGCGCGGTAACCACGTAAATGGCATCGTCTGAAAAAATTTCACATCCGTATTGAGTCACAGAAACCACGTACAGGCCATACTCAAGTGGATTGACGTCGAACGTCGGACCTGTTGCGCCGTCCACGGCATCCCCATTGGCATACCATTGCAATTCCCCGGAAGCGATCGTTGACAGGGTCGTGCCACTCAAGGTGACTGCGGGTTTAGAAGGGCATAGATCGAATTCGCCATAATATTGCCGTGCTTCATTGCCAAGCTGCGTGAAGTTACCACCAACGAATAGCCTCGACGTTGACGTAGATAACGTGAAGGTGCTGTATCCACCATCACCGTCGTCGCCGATGTCTGGTGTCCAGTCATTCAATGATCCATCTGCCATGAGAAAAGAGGCGAGGCCGGGTCGGAATTCCTTAAACACAGTCGAGAAGTACCCGGCCACGTAGATATTGCTGCCACCGATGGCTACATCGTAGGCTGTTCCGTCTAATTCCGGGTTCCACAGGGTAGCTTTTCCGGTCGTGGCCTCCAGTGCGGCAAGATTATAGGGACGCATAGCGCCACCGATGCCTCCCTGAAACGATCCGGTAACATAGACCGTCGACGGCGTGGCGCGCACGCGGAAGACCTCACCTGAACTGTTGGGATCCCAGGCGAGGATGTTCGCGTTGGCCGTGCTTATAGCGGCCAGGTTGTTGCGTGTAACGCTAAGGTTAAGAAGGTTGAATGCACCCGCCGCATATAGCGTGTTATCGACAATGTCGATGCAATTCACGTATTGATTTATGGTTTTTCCATCGCCCACCAGCGGATTCCAGGAGGTGGCGGCACCGGTGGCGAGATCCACGGCAGCAAGTCCAGGGCGGATGGTAGCCATGGCGTTGATGGCATAAAACCGTCCGCCGGTGAACAACAGGTTGTCTTTTATCTTGATGCTGTTAACGGATGCCGTTCGATCGGTCGTGCTGAGCCCGTAAGCCCGGGGGTCCCAGGCCAGCAGCGTTCCGGTACGGAGATCGAGGGCTGCTAGATTCGTCCGTGCTGTCTTGTTGATGCTGTTGAACTGGCCGCCGAGGTACACGATGTTATCCTTCACGGCAATGGTATTTACCGTACCGCCGATGTCTACCTGAAATGGCCACGGCGTGTTAGTGGCTTCTTCGATGAGCACAAATCCGTTGTGAAAGGTGCCGTTGAGAGCCTTGAAAGATCCTCCGATCCACACGCCGGCGGCGGATGGGACAACGCAACCCACATAGTCTTGCGTTACCGGGTTCCAGTTGCTGAGTGCACCCGTTGCGGCATTCACCGCGGCGACGTTGCTGCGCCCGCCCCCGCTTACGGTGGTAAAGCTTCCGGCTACATACAAGGTAGTGCCATCGAGTGCAAGGTCGTTTACATAGTCAGAGGCGGACAATCCCAGGTTCAG
>DATHKA010000574.1:0-33439 GCA_035489615.1 Chryseolinea sp. | reverse complement strand
CCGGCACCTTTCCCAATGGAGACTGGCGGATTTCTTTGCGCATATGCATCCCGACGATCTGCCGGCTATTCAACAATGTGTTCAGTTTATGGGGGCTTACAGCACAAGCGATCCCGAGGAACATCGTTTTACCATCCACGTCCGTCTTCGAAGCAACGCTGGTGAATACAATCATATTAAGTTCGAACACATCGCAATCAGGATCCCGAATGCGAGCTACATCCACCTGGTGTTATTCAGTGACATCTCCCGGGAAGAAAAGTTTCACCACATCAAACTCGATGTATTCAAAGCGATGAACGGCAACTTTATCCGGATATACACTTATAATCCCCAACAAAAGGACAGAGACATCACACCCCGCCAGCACGACATCGCAAGGTTGGTTACCAAAGGTTTTACGAACCGGGAGATCGCCGACCAATTGGGTGTGAGTGTCTACACCGTCAAGAATCACAAGCAAATGCTATTTAAAAAAGTAAATGTCAGGAGCAGTGTGGAGCTTGCGAATTACGTTAAGGAAGCTGCCGTCGTTTGATCTTGCCCGATTCGCTTTTTGCTGCCTCCCAGCGCGACGTACATCATGTACCCCAAAACACCGACACGCAGTACCGACACCAGATCGCGTAACCACAGGTCGGATACGATAAGTTTATCAAGCAATTCGGCATCGTAACCCTGGTCGAGCTTTGCCTGGATCGGCAATTGGATGGCTACGGTTGACACGAAAGCAACGAACAAGAAGAGGAGGCATACCCACACCGTCCACCTTGGTACTTGTACCGGGCGCTTGAAGAATAATATCACGTTGAGGACAAAACTGACCGGCAATGAGGGTATGGCCAGTACAGGAACGATCAACGGACCCAACCCTATTCGGTAGGCATTCCAGGCATCGGAAGGGCCAATAACTTTCCATAGCGGATAATTGACGAGTGATTCCAGGAAACTGGCTCCGGTACTATAGAGGATGACGATAACGAAAAGAACAAAAAACCACAAATCGGATTTTGAATTAGCTGCGTTCATGTTGAATGTATGATTGTTTACGTGACAAAATTGGAAGATCAACACCGCTCGTTCAATGGTACTTTAGAATCAGATTTCACGGAATGGGCGTGAATCTTGGCGCGAGTCAATGGCTTATGCACGCTTTGGGAGTATGGAAAATGAAAAATCCCCCGTATATCATATATGGAGGATTTTGCCTGGCCGATTGCCAGGTCCGTCAGGCTGGCCTCTTAAATTTTGATATTCCTGGGGCAAGTATAACTTAAACAGCCACCAGCAGGGTTCAGCACCAACACTACAATGGAATTACCGGTCGTGATCACGTTCACCCGAGGACTCGTCTGGCCAACCCTTCCCTTTTTTGTCACATTAGAATCTTGCATAATGGGGTTCTAAAAAATAGCGGATCTCCGCGATTAAAAAATTACAGTTAGTAAAAATAGCCACACCCAATCGTGCAATCCTTAAGTTTTGGCGCTATATATTACACGAGCTCTTAATATTCGGTAAAATATTATTTCGTTGCCGCAACAGAATGATGAAATTCATGGTTCTAGAGGAAGTTGATTAAGGAGGAAGATTATGCTGGGGTATCGCTTTTCTAATTTCACGCCGCCACCGGGTAAGGCAGGCAGCGATTTTGAGAAACTGCTGAAAGTTTTCATGCAATTGGTGCTCATAACCGGCGGAAACGTTGCCGAGGCGTTGCAATGGCTGACGGAGGTAGACCGCCAATACGGGCTCACCAACGACAAATACGGCATGGGCGATTTTATCGAAGATCTTAAAAAACAAGGCTACATAACCGACGAGAGCCCCAAGGGCGAAATCAAGCTCAAGGCCAAAAGCGAGCAGCGCCTACGTCAGTCCGCGTTGGAGGAAATCTTCGGCAAGCTCAAGAAGTCCAGGTCGGGTGAACATAACACACCACACAGCGGCCGCGGGGATGAGCAAACCACGGATCGGCGTGACTACGAATTTGGTGACACGCTCGAGCAGATTTCTATCACTGACTCGCTGCGCAATGCGCAGATCAATCACGGCGTGGAAAACTTCTTCATGACCGAAGGCGACCTCGAAGTTGTAGAGAGTGAGTTCAAGGCACAAACCTCCACCGTGCTTATGATCGATATCTCACATTCGATGATCCTGTATGGCGAAGATCGCATCACGCCCGCAAAAAAGGTAGCCATGGCGTTGGCGGAGCTCATCACTAAGAAATATCCCAAGGATACGCTCGACGTGCTCGTATTTGGCGACGATGCCTGGCAGATTGAGATCAAGGATCTCCCCTACTTGCAGGTTGGCCCGTATCATACTAACACGGTTGCCGGTCTCGAGCTGGCCATGGACATCCTGCGTCGGCGCAAGAATACCAATAAGCAGATTTTCATGATCACCGATGGCAAGCCGACGTGCATCAAGCAGGGCATTAAGTATTATAAGAATGCGTTCGGACTGGATCCTAAGATCCTGGCCAAGACGTTGAATCTCGCCGGACAGCTACGCAAGTTACAGGTGCCGGTAACAACGTTCATGATCGCGACAGATCCTTATCTGAAGGCGTTTGTGCGCGACTTCACTAAGGCTAACAACGGCAACGCCTATTACAGCAGCCTCGAAGGATTGGGCAACCTGGTATTTGAAGATTTCAAAAGGAACCGGAGGAAGAATCTTTGACATTCATCCTCGAACTAAATCAAACACGACGAAATGGATCACAGCAACATAAAGACGCTCGGCGAACTGAAACGGGCAGGGTATAAGTCAAGAACGGTTAAGGACGAATTACGCGAAAATCTCATACGGAGATTAAAAGCAAAAGAAAATGTATTCGAAGGTATATGGGGATATGAAGAAACCGTTATTCCCGATCTTGAGCGCGCGATTCTCGCACAACACGATGTGAACCTGCTGGGACTTCGCGGTCAGGCCAAGACCAGACTCGCGCGCCTAATGGTGAACTTGCTTGACGAATACATCCCTATCGTGGAAGGTTCTGAGTTGAACGACGATCCGTTTGCCCCCATTTCACGACACGCACGCGATGTAATAGGTGAGCGCGGTGATCTCACGCCTATCACCTGGGTCCATCGCAGCGAGCGGTACGCTGAAAAGCTGGCTACGCCCGACGTATCCATTGCCGACCTCATCGGCGATGTCGATCCAATCAAAGCGGCGACGTTAAAGTTGCCATATTCGGATGAGCGTGTGCTTCACTTCGGATTAATTCCGCGATCGAATCGATGTATATTCGTGATTAATGAATTGCCGGATTTGCAAGCACGCATCCAGGTGGCCTTGTTCAACATTCTGCAGGAAGGCGATATTCAGATCCGGGGCTTCAAGATTCGAATGCCGCTCGACATTCAATTTGTGTTCACGGCTAATCCGGAAGACTATACCAATCGCGGCAGCATCGTGACCCCTTTGAAGGACCGCATCGATAGCCAGATCATCACACACTATCCCAAGACACTCGACATCGGCAAGCGCATCACACAGCAGGAGGCGCGACTCAAGGACGAGCAACGCACACGTGTATCCGTGAATGAAATTGCCAAAGACCTCATCGAACAAATCGCATTTGAAGCACGGGGCAGCGAATATGTGGATGCCAAGAGCGGCGTGTCTGCGCGTCTGACCATCTCAGCGTACGAGAACCTCGTTGCCGCCGCTGAACGACGCAGCATCATCAATGGCGAAATGTCAACACGAATTCGCATCTCGGACTTTGTTGGAGTAATCCCGGCAATTACCGGAAAGGTCGAGTTGGTGTATGAAGGCGAACAGGAAGGGCCCGGAATCGTGGCTTCCAATCTTGTGGTAAAGGCACTTCGCACCCAGTTCGTAAACTACTTTCCCGATCCCGATAAATTCAGAAAACAAAAAGATAAGAGTCCATATAAAAAGGTGGCTGACTGGTTCGGTGATGGCAATACGGTAGATCTGATGAACGACATGACGCAGCCGGAATACGAGGGTGCGTTGAAACGCGTGCCGGGGTTAAGCGATATCGTAAACGAGTTCCATAAAGACAAAGATGCAGCGACGAAGCTATTCTTCATGGAGTTTGCCTTACATGGACTGGCCGGATACAGCCTCATCAGCAAACATTCACTAACGGCCGGATTGCAGTTTAAAGATTTGTTGAGTGGGATGTTCACCATGCCCAAGCCAGGGCAGGAGGATGATGATGAGGAGGATGAAGATAATTTCCGGAAGAGGAAGTTTTGAGGGGAGAGTTAGAAGCGAAGGTAGCAGAGTAAGCAAAGTACTTTTACCGCGGAGACGCCAGGGCGCAAAGTTTGCGCTCTCTGCCTCCTTCGCGGCCTTTCTGCTGAATTTTCCTATCTTGAACACGCACTACCAATCTCTTACACATGACTCGAGCGTCGGACATGGGAACGTGGGGAGGAATAAAAAAACAGGATGCTATCGTCTTTGACGCCGACGTCCTGAACGACCTCAAGCAACTGGTATCACAAGGCGAGGGCCAGCAATTAGAATTTAAACGCAAGGCGTCATCCGGTGAAAAGATTGTTCGCGAGATGATCGCCTTTGCCAATACCACAGGCGGAACGCTGCTGGTAGGCATAGGTGATGACAAAACCATTCCTGGCCTGAAGTACCCCGAAGACGAATCCATTGTCATACAACAGGCGCTCGCACACGTGCAACCTGCCATGACCGTACACGAGTCGCTAATTTCAATTGGCAACAATCGAAGTGTTTTGCAATACGTGATTGAGGTGTCCGAACAACGACCGCACTTTATCGTCGATAAAAATGGCGTTCGTGAATGTTTCATTCGCTCAGGTGACAAGAGCATACAGGCGAGTCGTGAAATGCGGGAGATCATCAAGCGTCGCCAGCGGCAACGAGGCGTTCGCTTTCACTATGGAGAACATGAACATTTTCTCATGCAATATCTGGCTGCAAATAAATCCATTACCCTGAGTGAGTTCATGGACGCTTCCGGATTGAAAAAATTTCATGCCTCAAACAAACTCATCTTGCTCGTGCTCGCAAATGTGCTGCGCATCATTCCAAACGAGCGAGGCGATCACTATGCATTAGCGTTTACAAAATTTTAACAGGAAATCTTTTCAAAAAGTATTTCCATTCATTACATTTCGTAAACCAAGTTCTTTGTGCAGATGTCCAAGACCAAAAAGGAAAAAAAGATCTTCGTACTTGACACTTCAGTAATTATCTACGAACACAACTCAATCCTCAACTTCGACGAACATGATGTAGGTATCCCGATAACGGTTCTTGAAGAACTGGACAATTTCAAGAAGGGTAACGATACAAAGAATTTTGAAGCGCGCGAGTTCATCCGTCTTATCGACAAGCTTGCGAAGGGCCAGATGCTTCACAACTGGAATCCCCTGAATGGCAAAACAAAGGGGTCATTCAAAGTGCTCATGGATACCAAGAGCGCGGTGGACGCGAACAAGGTCTTCAACGAAGAAAAGGCGGACAATCGAATTTTAAATGCAGCCCTGCAGCTTCAAAAGGAGCAAAGAACCCGCAAAGTAATTCTCGTATCCAAAGACGTAAACCTCCGGCTGAAAGCGAAGGCACTGGGGTTGCTCTCAGAAGATTACACCACAGGCAAGGTTCAAAACATATCATCCCTCTACACGGGTAAGACAGTTATCGAAGACGTCGATGCCAACATGATCAACCTTTTGTATGAAAAAGGTTATTGTCCGCCGGGGGAGTTGTTCGGAAAGATCGACATTGTTAAGAATCACTATTATATTCTCAGGAGCGGCAAGAAGTCTGCGTTGGCGTTTTACAATCCGATCAACCAGATGCTTGAACACGTAGAGAAACGTTCCGTATATGGTGTTAAGCCCCGAAACGCCGAGCAGGCATTCGCGATACATGCCGCACTGAGACCTGAAATTAAACTGGTATCCATACAAGGGGTTGCGGGAACAGGTAAAACATTGCTGGCCCTCGCTGCCGCGTTGGAACAGAAGAAGGAATTCAAGCAGATATACCTCGCGCGACCCATTGTACCCTTGAGCAACAAGGACATTGGCTACCTTCCCGGAGATATCAAGTCGAAGGTGAATCCGTACATGGAACCCCTTTGGGACAACCTGAAGTTTATCCAGAACCAATACAGCGAATCGGATAAAGAGTATTCACGTATTACCGAAATGGTTAGTCAGGAGAAGCTCATGATCACGCCGCTGGCATATATCCGTGGCCGGAGCTTATCCAATATCTGCTTCATTGTGGATGAAGCGCAGAATCTCACACCACATGAAGTCAAGACCATCATCACGCGCGCCGGAGAGAACACGAAGATCATCTTCACCGGCGACATCTATCAAATCGATACGCCTTACCTGGATTCTCAGAGCAATGGTCTATCTACGCTGATCGACCGGCTGCAGAATCACGATCTCTATGCACACATTACTCTGGAGAAGGGTGAACGTAGCGAGTTGGCCAATCTGGCGAACGAGCTCCTCTAGTGATTAACTATCCTCTTTCGATCGGTGCTGTGTCATTTTCGGACAGATGCGGAATCAATCTATTCAATAGCTGAGGTGGATGCGTTTAAATCCACTTTCATTTGATGGATTTCGAACCTGTCATGAAACCTTGTTTTATGGTATCATTTTAGCAGGTAGCGAGCCGCCAGACCTCTTCACTATGATACAGAATTTCATTACCGTGGCCCTTCGCAGCTTCATGCGCAACAAGGTCATTTCCCTCATTCATGTTCTCGGGTTATCCATCGGCATCAGTGCGTCAGTCGTCATATTTCTGATCGTGCGTTTCGAGAACCGGTTCGACAAATTCCAAAACAACGGCGACCGTATTTACCGCGTGGTCATGGACCTCAATATGAACGGCATCAAAGGTCACAGTGCAGCGGTTCCCGCACCGTTGGCAACGGCATTGGCTGAAGTAACCGGTATCGACGATGTTGTACCCGTGATGACGTTTCAGGGCGATGCTAAGGTGAGTGTAAGTCTGCCAGGTACTACACCGGAAAGATTGTTCAAGGAACAAGAAGGTGCCGTGTTTACGGAGGGCGATTATTTCGACATGATGCCTTTCGAGTGGATCGTCGGATCGGCTCATCGATCATTGCAACAGCCCTTCTCCGTTGTGTTGACGGAACGTCGCGCGCAGTTGTACTTTCCCGGAAAATCGATGCAGGATATAGTCGGCCAGCAGCTGAACTACAATGGAGAAGTGACTGCCACGGTGACGGGTGTTGTACGCGACCTGCATGAAATCACTGACTTTACGGCCACCGATTTCCTCTCGTATAGCACGATTGCTAAAACCGTGCTGAAGGAAAATTTCATGATGGAGACCTGGAATGATTGGATGGCCTATTCTTCTCTCTATGTGAAACTGTCGACGAACAACGACAGGGCTGGTGTAAGCGCACAAATCAATAGCATCACCAGGCGTTTTCGCACGGTCGACGATCAGAACGACCTTCTCTATGCGCTTCAGCCACTGTCCGACATACACTTCAACATGAACTATGGCGGGTTCAGGTTGCGTGTTGCTTCGAAATCAACTTTATTGGGTTTAACACTCCTTGCTGCATTCCTCCTCACCCTGGCGTGCATCAACTTTACGAATCTGGCCAGCGCACAAACGTCGTTGCGCGCTCGCGAGATTGGCGTCAGAAAGAGTATTGGCAGCACCCGCAAGCAATTGATGCTGCAATTCCTTAGTGAAACATTTTGCATCACTTTCCTGGCCGCAGTTGTTTCCATGGCGCTCGCGCCCATATTGTTGGACCTGTTCAGTGATTTTATTCCGCAAGGCGTCGTATTTGAGCCCTGGAAACAGCCAGAACTGCTGGCGTTCCTGTTCGTGTTGACCCTGTCAGTGACACTCTTGGCTGGCGTTTATCCATCGCTGGTGCTGTCCGGTTTGCGCCCCGTAGCCATCCTGAAAGGCAACATGCTGCCCCTCGGCTCAGGGGCTGCTTCACTTCGCAAAATATTGACCATAACCCAGTTCATGATCGCCCAGGTTTTTATTTTCAGTGCCTTTATGGTTTCGAAGCAAATACGCTATTCCCTCTTAGAAGATCTGGGCTATAAGCAGGAGGCCATCGTTTACTTCGACGTGCCCCGTATGGCTAAGGACAACCGGGAACCGCTGTTGAATGACATTCGCAAACTCCCGGCGTTTCCCAGGCAACTACCGGCTTTCTTGCACCGGCCGTTGAGGGCGCGGCATTCGGAAACATCGTTTACAAAAGGGACGGTGAAGAGATCAGGGAAAATGTGCAGGTGCGTTGGGGCGAACCCCAGTACATCGATGTGTATGGAATTGATCTCGTAGCAGGCAGAAATGTCAGGGATGGGAAGGATGTACATGAAATGTTGATCAACGAGAACTATGCAAAAGCCATAGGTTTCAACGATCCGAATGCTGCGATCAATGCGGAACTGTTGAATCGTGACACTCCTTATACTATCGTAGGCGTTATGCGTGACTTTCATGCTTCATCAATGCGATCTGCCATTGGCCCGTTAGTCTTTTACAACAGCGACAATAACTACTTCTTTCATATTTCATTGTCGCCCGACCAACGAGGATGGGCATCGGCTTTGAACCAATTGCGCAGTGCCTATGCAAAATTTTATCCTGAGCAGGACTTTAAGTACACTTTCTTCGATGAATCCATCGCAAAATTTTACAAAGAGGAGCAGAACACCGCACGATTGCTGAATTGGGCGATGGGAATCTCAATGCTCATCAGCTGCATGGGCCTGCTGGGACTGGTGATGCACACATCAGAGACGCGCACAAAGGAGGTCGGTATCAGAAAGATTCTGGGAGCCTCTGTACGGAATTTGGTTTCACTTCTGTCGGTTGATTTCATCAAACTGGTAGTCGTGGCCTTTGCGCTTGCGGCTCCCCTAAGCTGGTGGACGACCCATAAATGGCTGGAAGGATTTGCTTACAAGACGTCAGTTAGTTGGTGGGTGTTCGCCCTAAGTGGCGCGACGATGGTTCTCATCGCGCTCATGGCGGTAAGTTTTCATACGATCAAAACGGCCAGCAGGAACCCCGTTAAAAGCCTTCGGACGGAGTAGACGCTGTTCTTACCAGCAACGTTGCTTACAGGACGGGAATGGACTCTGATGGCGATTCAGCTGTGCCAGCATGCTTTTCGAAGTATTTTAACTGCAATCTGGAATTAAATGTTACTATATTTACTGCAATTACGAATAATACACTGAAGCACTATGAAAAAAACGAAGCTTGGTGAATTCGAGGAGCTGGTACTCCTGACTGTTGCCTCGCTCCAGCAGGAGGCGTATGGTGTGGAGATCAAACGTGAACTCGAAAACCGATTAAGAGAGCGCCTTAGCGTCGGCTCCATTCAATCGGCCCTTAAACGCATGGAGGAGAAAGGATTTCTCACCTCAGAATTTGGCGAGGCCACGCAAAAGCGAGGTGGAAAGCGGAAGCGCATTTATTCAGCAACGCCCTATGCGCATCGCGTGTTGCACGACCTGAAGGAGATCCGGGCAGGTCTTTGGGAGACCATTCCCCGGCTGGCGCACGAACTCAAAATCATATAGAACCGATTATAAACACATCCAATGAAGGGTTCGGAACGAAACCGTGATCAGTCAGCCCCGGCCACTCCACCAAAGTGGCCCCTGCGACTTTTGAGATTTCTGGTTAAAGACGAGTATGTCGAAGAAATTGAAGGCGATATGGAGGAGCTTTTTCAAGGATGGCTCGTGCAACGGGGATCCTATGCGAAAGCGCGAAGACAATACACCCTGGAGATTCTCCAGCTGGCGCGTCCGGTGCTCATGAAACAAATTTCACGTTGGCGTTCCCTTCATTCCGCACCGATGTTTACCAACTATTTCAAAACTTCTTTCCGCAGTCATACCAGGCACCCGCTTACTACTTTTATCAACGTGTTTGGCTTGTCGGTGGCTATTGGCATTTGCCTGCTCGTGTACACCTTTATGGCGTACGATCAGCGGATTGATCAGTTCCATGAAAACAAAGACCACATTTACCTGGCCACGCTGAATACTTCCCGCGACGGAGTTACTCAACAGTACGGTCTAACGCCCCGGCCACTGGCTGAAGCACTCAGCCAGGACTTGCCCCAGATTAAGCAGGCTTGCCGGATCGACGAAGGTGCCGTGGTGCTTAAGCACGGCGACAAGGTATTTCATGAACGCGTGCGCTACGCAGACGCATCATTTCTAAGGATGTTTACTTTTCCCCTCAAGTGGGGTGTAGCCAAATCGTTAGCAGACCCGAACAGCATCGTATTGAGTGAGGACAAGTCGAAGAAATACTTTGGCGACGACAATCCTGTTGGACAAACGATGACCATGATATTCAACGACAGTACGAAGAAGGAATTTATGGTTACTGGAGTGGCGGCAACTTTTCCCAAGGAGCGCGACCTGGACTTTGGCCTGTTAATTAACTTCGACAACCTGCGAATAGCCGATGCGACTTTCGATCCGCACAACTGGAGCAAGTTCCTTCGTGCCACCTGGGTGCAGATCGACCATGAAAGCGATCTGAAGGTTGTGAACGAGCAATTGCAGAAATATCAGAAGTTGCAACAGTCCGCACTTCCGGAATGGGGCGGTTCTTCCTTTGTCCTGGAGCCTCTCTCAACGCTGCATGAACGGTCTTCCGGGATCCGTGATGCCATTGTTCAGGACACCAATGTCGAGGGCCGTATCGGCATGCCTATCATCGCTATATTTATGATCGTACTCGCCTGCTTCAACTATATCAACATCGCCATCGTATCGGCTGCCAAGCGGCTTAAAGAAATCGGCGTGCGAAAAGTCATAGGCGCGAATCGCATGCGCGTGATCACGCAATTCCTGACAGAGAATATCTTCGTAACGTTGTTCGCCCTGCTGATCGGAATAGCGCTGTGCTACTTCATATTCCTACCCTGGTTCGTGCAATTCTCCGGTTGGCCACTCGAACTCAACCTCCTGAACAACGGTATATGGATATTCCTGCTCTCGCTCCTGGCATTTACCGGAATTGTGTCGGGCATCTACCCGGCGTTTTATATATCTCAGTTCGAAGCCGTAAAAATTTTCAAGGGATCCCTGCAGTTTGGACGAAAGAACCCGCTGACAAAGATCTTCCTTGGAGCACAAATTGTGCTGGCCTGCATGACTATAACGGCCGGGGTAGTGCTCACACAAAACAACCGCTTTCAGTACGACCGAAGTTGGGGTTATAATCAAGAAGATGCACTTTACGTGAACGTTCCGCACCGGCAGGCTTACGACCGGATGCATGCGGCTATGATCACTCATCCCGACGTCGTTGGCGTGGCTGGCTCTGCTGATCATGTCGGCAGTACCGCTTCAGCCGTCATGATACGCACGATAACCAATCAGCAATATGAGGCGGACCTGTTCGCGGTAGACGGCAATTACCTTCAGGTCATGGGATTGGAATTGCTCGATGGTGTTGCGCTTCGCGATGATTCGGAATCGGATACTGAGGCCGTATTGGTGAATGAATTACTGGTGAAGGAACTCGGTCTAAAGAAGCCATTAGGTGAATACTTCACGATCAACGGCCTTCGCTATCAGGTGATGGGCATTGTGAAAGATTTTCATTCGAGGGACTTCTTCAGCAAGGTTCATCCGGCCATATTCAAAATGGCTCGTAAAGAGGATTACCGCTTTCTCACGATGCGGCTTCGGGCAGGTGCTGGCGACGACGCACTGAAGGCCCTTCAAAAAAACTGGGCTACTGGCTATCCCGATACTCCTTTTCAGGGTGGCTATCAGGCTGACGTGTGGACTAACTATTTTCGAAGTGTTGACCGTTCGCAGGAGTTCACCACCATCGTCGCTGTCGTGGCCGTACTCCTTGCCAGCCTGGGCCTTTACGGTCTCGTAACGTTGAACGTTTCCGGTCGCGTAAAGGAATTCAGCATAAGAAAGACGCTCGGCGCAGGACTGCCCAACATTGCCTCGGTGATCATTCACCAATACCTCGTGCTGGCCATGGTATCGCTCGTACTGGGCATTCCGGCCAGCTACCTGTTCACGAAAGCGTATCTCAATATGCTATTTGCATATCCTATGCCCATGGGCTTCTCCGGTAGCCTCATCGGCGTAGCGATTCTCTTGGTCGTTCTGTTGTTGGTCGTGTCAACGCAGATCAGAAAAGTGCTACGCCTGAATCCCGTCGAGGGCCTGAAGGTCGACCAGACGTAAGGGCAGGTCGACTGAGTTCGGCCGGCGTACCCGTAGAAAATTAAAACAATTTTGCTTACGGCGGCAAGCGATGGGCAGAATCGGTTTGGATCGAACAAAAAAGCGTGCTAAGCTGCAACCTTGGAGGTTTTTTGTAGTCTATAGGTGAAGGCGCAGGCTATCCTGCCGTGAAATCATCCACCGGTCGTAATTCACATCCTACATGTTTCGAAACAATCTCCGACTCGCATTCAGAAATCTCTGGAAAAACAAGGTCACCACAATCATCAACATTGTGGGTCTCACTTCTGGCCTCGCTTCATGCATGCTTATTGTGCTCTTCATTCAGCATGAGACGAGTTTTGACGCGTTCCAGCAAAATGGCGATCGCATGGCGCGGGTAATCATGGAATACAGTTTCGATGGGGGCACCGAATCAACTCAGGGAAACTACACCAGTGCCAAGGTTGCGAACGTGTTATCCAGCACTTTCCCGGAGGTGGAGCGGGCGATGCGCTTGTCGGGCGCAGATATGATCGTGAAAAAGGACGACACACCCGTGACCGAGACTAATTTTATCTTTGTTGATTCAACCTTCTTTGACCTCTTCAATTATGAGCTTGTTCAGGGCGATGCGAAGCATGCGCTGGATGGTCCCCGGAAGCTGGTGCTGACAGAATCGGCTGCGCGCCGCTATTTTGGAAATGAATCGCCCATAGGCAATACGTTGCAGCTGGGGAGTGAGGCAGAACCTTATGAGATAACAGCCGTCATCAGGGATTATCCCAATAATTCGCAGGTATACTTCGACATGCTGGGTTCTTTTTCGTCTTTGGGTCAAAATCAACACAAAGACTACTGGAACGCAAACTATACAACCTATCTCCTGCTTAAAAACGCAGGATCTCTCCCCACACTGCAGCCGAAGCTCGATCCTTTCATGGATAAAGAGATGAAAGGCTCTGGAGCAAAGATTCGTCTTCACCTGGAAGCCTTTAATTGGATCCACCTGCATTCACCGCATGGCGGTGAGGTGCCCAACACCAGCATCACCTATCTGATTGTGCTCGGCGCTGTGGCCGCGCTTATCCTGATGATCGTTTGCTTCACCTACGTGAATCTAAGCACAGCAAGATCGATGGAGCGCGCCAAAGAGGTGGGGATAAGAAAGGTTTCCGGGGCGGCGCGCGCACAACTATTCTGGCAATTTATTGGCGAGTCGTTTGTGCTCGTGACGGTGTCAGTATTGGTAAGTATGCTGGTGGCGGCGTTGCTGCTTCCCTACTTCAGCACGTTGATTGAGAAACCCCTGCAGATCTCCGGACTCCTCCGGCCATTGTTTGTCGTTAATATTGTCGCTGGTACTTTGCTGGTGAGCCTGATTGCCGGAAGTTATCCGGCAATGATTCTCTCCGGCATGCAGCCGGCTCGCGTATTAAAAGGCATATTCAGGAACTCTCCGGGGGCAAAGTGGATACAGCAAGGTTTGGTCGTTTTTCAGTTCGCCATCACGGTGGTCCTTATTGTATCGACTGTTATCATCCAGCGCCAACTACAGTATCTGCAAAACAGAAATCTGGGCTATAGCCGTGATCAGGTGATCCAGCTTCGCATCGATTGGGAGATGCCTTATGACAAGGCCAACCTGCTCAAGCAGCAGCTTCGAACGAATCCGGGCGTGCTGGCGGTGGCGCGGACGGCCAACAGTCCCGTGAACATCATGAGCGGCTACACCATGCGAACACAGTCTTCGCCGGAAGATCAGGCCATTTCCGTAAATGCCAATCCGATCGATGAAGACTATCTTGCCGTATGTGGTTTGCAACTCATCGCTGGCGGTAACCTCAACGAACAGGACATGCGTTCCGCGTCGGACGGTGAATGGGACAATTGGCAATATCATTTTATTTTGAACGAAAGTGCAGCCAAACGGCTGGGCTGGACGCCGGAAGAAGCGATCGGCCAGAAAATGGAAACGCAGCGACCTGGTATCGTGCGCGGTGTTGTGCGGGATTTCAACTTCCAATCTATGCATGATGGCATCAAGCCGCTCGTGATGTTCACGAGTGCCTATGGCGGACGCCTGCTGGTGAAGTTAAGCCATGAGAATACCTCAGAGACAATTGAATTTATCGCCAGAAAATGGAAGGAGTTGTTGCCGAACAGACCCTTCGAATACCATTTTATTGACGACGATTTCAACCGCATGTATCATGCCGAAGCACAGCTTGGAAAGGCCATGAACATATTTGCCTCGATCGCCATCGCCCTGGCAACGCTAGGTTTGTTCGGACTATCAAGCTTTGTCGTACAACAACGCACTAAAGAGATCGGCATCAGGAAAGTGATGGGTGCTTCCGTGTTCCATTTGCTGACAACTGTTTCGCAGCGGTTCGTGACCCTGGTGGTACTATCCGTTGCCCTGGCGTCGCCAGTCGCCTTCCTGGTGATGCGCGAGTGGCTCACGGGCTTTTCGTATCGGATTGGATTGTCGTGGTGGATTTTTGTAGCCACCGGCTTGTTAACGCTGCTCGTCGCGTTGATCACGGTAAGCATTCATGGATGGCGGGCCGCGGTGGTGAACCCGGTGAAGAGCTTAAGATCGGAGTAGAAGGTGGGATACGATAGCGTGAAGCGCCGTCAGGAAGAATCCATTGACACGCTGAGCCTACGTATCGCCTTGTACGCACTTGAGCACCCGACTGGCCAATATCAGAGGAAACCGTAAGGCAACTTGAAGTATGCTTAGTATTGCTCTTTCTCGTTCGGGAAGCTGCTATTCTTAACATCGTGGATATAGTTTGAAACGGCAACGGTCACAATGCCGTTGAGATCGGCGTATTGCCTGAGGAATCTCGGTTTGAATTCCTTGCTGATCCCCAACATATCTTGCATCACCAAAACCTGACCGTCAACAGCGGCGCCGGCGCCTATGCCTATCGTCGGAATATTTACGGACTTTGTAACCTGCCCTGCCAATACAGCAGGAATTTTTTCAAGCACCATTCCAAAGCAGCCACATTCTTCGAGCATTTTTGCATCTTCAACGAGCTTGTTTGCTTCATTCTCGTCGCGGGCGCGAACGGTATAAGTGCCAAACTTATAGATTGATTGAGGCGTGAGACCCAGGTGACCCATCACCGGAATACCAGCACTAAGGATGCGATCGATAGAGCCTTTCACTTCCCTACCACCTTCAAGTTTGACGGCGTGAGCACCACTCTCTTTCATAATCCGAATGGCCGAGCGAAGCGCTTCACCTGAACTGCCCTGATAGGTACCAAATGGCAGGTCTACGATGACCAGACATCGTTTTGCCGCGCGCACCACTGAGGAAGCGTGATAGATCATGTGATCGAGCGTGATCGGTAGTGTCGTTTCATATCCAGCCATGACATTGGAGGCCGAATCGCCCACCAGAATGATGTCGATGCCTGCACCATCGATGATTCGGGCCATGCTGTAATCGTAGGCCGTGAGCATCGCGATCTTTTCGCCACGGCTTTTCATTTCACGTAGCTGGTGCGTTGTGATCCTTCTGATTTCCTGTTTTTTGGCGGTCGACATGCGGTCGTTTTAACTTAAATATAGGTAATACTGGATGACACGTTAACAAAGTTCAACGAGTCCGCACAACAGGCACGAACAGTTAAACAAGGTAAACAGCCGACTCTTGGCCCAGGTTCACTTCTACATGATCTTTTATAGTGGTGGCCAAAGCATAGCCCGTGTACTGCGGGTAAATGGGAAACAGGGTATGGCTTCTGTTAACGAGCACTGCGGTTTCGATTTTCTTGACTTCCACATCCAGGAACGGTTTCATGCCATAGGCAAACGTACGCCCCGTATTCAGAACATCGTCGACGAGAATGATGCACTTTTTTCGCAGCGCCTTTACGTCGCAGTCGACCGTGATGTCACTTTGAAAGGGAGCGAGCTTGTCGAGCGTAACCTTCACCAATGTGATCTCCAGCGGCGAGATAAGCTGCACCTGCTTGACGAGCAACGTTGCCAATACGTAGCCTTGGCCTTCGATGCCGGCGATAACGATATTTTTTTCCTTGAAGTTGTGCTCGTAGATTTCAAACGCCATGCGGCGGATCTTCTGTTGAACCTGGCGTTCGTCGAGGATCAGTGACTTTTCTGCTACCATATCATCTGGCTTGCCACTACTTGTCTGGCGTGGCAAAGCCAAATGTAGCGATAAATTGAATTATGCGGGAAAGTGGTGGGGTCGCTGGTTTATTAAAACATGACTGGCTGGATCACAGCCAGTCATGTTCTATTGATTGCCTTGCCGTGTCCGACAAGGTTGCCGTTTCGTCGTGGTCATCGGCGAGCATGTCAGCCACCGGGTTACGCTAATCAGTCGATCAAACAGCTACCGGAAGTGGCATCGTCTTGCTATCCTTGAAAGTGGACAGTATTACCATGGACTGGAGGCTGTCTACCACCTCGATATTAGAGACCTTCTCGAGCATGAGTTGCTGGTACGCCGAGATGTCGGCCGACACGATCTTGAGTATGAAGTCGCCGGCTCCTGTGATATGGTGGCATTCGACGATCTCATCTATCTTTCGTATGGCGGAGATGAACTTCTCGATGTTGTCTTTGTTGTGGCCCTTGAGGGTAACCATGACAAATGTGCTGACGCCGATGCCCACGCTCCCCGGATCGATGACGGCGTGGTAGCTGCGTATGACGCCGGAACTCTCCAGTTTGTTTACGCGCTCCAAGGTGGGTGCTGGTGAGAGGCCTATCTCCTTGGCCAGTTGGGCGTTGGTGATATTGGAGTTGGCCTGAAGGATCTCGAGAATCTTGCGATCTGTAGCGTCTATTTTGATTGGTTTCATGCTTGGGGTTTGTGTTTAAACACCTATTACATCGAAAGCATCCTTGCTTGCAATATTTTGGCTTGTTAATGAGAGGGACTGATCCAAATAAAATTTGGCGAAAATATAGAAAAAAGGGATATTAACTCGGTACCACTGAAAAAAGATTTACTTTTTCCCAGTATCGGGTGGACGATGGCCAAATTTTCTAATTCCCTATAAGTTTCAAATGGCTAATTCGATGCAGTGGAAGTGATGGCCGGTTTCGAGAGACGCACGTAGATGTCACCCCAATCTCCCAGCATTTGTGAACCTTCAGACAATTGACGAATGAATTGATCGAAGGTCATCCAGTTATCTAACACAAATCTCATTTCTTCTCCGCGACAGAAGTTGATTGCCACCGAATGCCTAGCGGCGAGAAGAGATAAAATTTCTTTCAACTCTAAGGCCATTTCCGGGAGTGTATATTCAAAAGAAATAAGGGGAACGTTATGGCTTAGGCCCAAAAGGACTTGCTTTTCGAACCCTTCGGTATCGATTTTTACAAATTTTGGAATCCCATACCTCTGAATCAGATGATCTAGTGTTGTCACCCTTACAGTTATGGTCCGGGACCAACTGCCGGATTCAAATCTTCCCGATTTAATTGTCCTTTCCTTAAACTCCTGCGACAATGTCGATAGGGAATTAATTTTGCCAGTGGACAGTTCAGCTGTTCCTTCATTGGCACCAAGGCAACAGCGCTCAATAGAAATACGTGTTCCAAATTTATAGGTGAGATATCTAACACAATCAGGTTGTGGCTCTATAGCTACCACTTTGCATTTGCAAGACAATAAAGGCCTTACTCTATTACCATAGTTTGAACCAACGTCAAAAACCAAATCACCCTGCTCTAAGAATGAATGATAGAATTGAGATCTTTTTTCTATTGTTTCCTCGGACTCCTCATAAGAATATCCGCGCCATTCATTCAAGCTCACAATGACATTGTAGGGTACCAGGCTCTTTAGCAGGATTTTTATGTTTGACAATATTTGAGTCGTTTTCATTTAGAAGCGTCGGTATTTAGGAGTCGAAATAGTCTTAAGTTCCGGAACTCAAATCTTAGATCGTGCGCCTTTAACATTTGACGCAGTTGCAATGGTTTCCGTATATATTGCAGATAGCCTCTGTACTGTATTCTCCACAGAAAATCTTCTGCGCACATCTACGTAAGCACTTTTCCCCATATTAGTGCGATGATTTGAGTCACTCATCAGATGTTCCATAGCATTAGCCATGGCGACAACATTGCCAACAGGCACAAGTATACCCGTGTCATGATCACGAATGATCTCTTCAGGACCACCACATCTTGTGGCAATACTTGTCCTGCCGTGATAGAGAGCTTCTAACGTCGTAAGAGAAAAGGACTCAGAATCTGAAAAGTTTAATACAAAAGCCGCTTCCAAATAGTGTTTGCGAAGATCGGCAGAAAAATCAAGCCACTCAACCAGGTCAGCGCATTCCAATTCTTTACTTCTCTTTATTAAGGATGCCCTAAAATTTCTATTTTTCTCCAGCCCCATGTCGCCACCAACGAATCTTAGCCTCCATTGTGGAAACTTTTTATGAATTTGGCAGAATGCCTCAAGCGCAAACTCTTGCCCTTTTCCAGGGATGTAGTTAGCAGGATATAAGATCATCGTTGAGTCGTCGCTCGGGATGAACGAAACACTTTGCTCGGGCAATTCATTGTAAACCACAACAATCTTGTCAGAGCCAGGCAATTCTCGCTTTACCGCCTCTGATACAGCAATTACCCGCGCGGCATACCTTAACTGTAATTTGCACCAAAGCCAAACAAGCGGCTTTGGGAATTTAGACGGCATAAATCTTACAAAGCAAACATAAGGAACGCGAAGACCAAAAATAGCTGCTAAGGGAAGGATGAGGTTGTAAAAATCATTATTCACTGATAGATCAATCCTCATACTCCTTGCCAGCCGCCAGTATCTACATGTATTCAGGATAAGTACGATGGGGTATCCTACCGTCGACCATAGACTTCGTCGGAGCTCGGCCATTGGTAATATCTGCAGTCGAAAGCCGTGTGACTTAACAATATCTGATGCTCTGCCAGACTTTGGCAATAAAAACATGAACTCAAAAATTGAGCGCAGCTGTGAGCTGCTCCGCAATATTGAAAATAAGCTTCCGGTCGGATCCACCGCATTCTCAATAATCACAATTGTGGGTTTTTCGCAATGCCCATTCATCTTTTTCTTCTCAACGTTGCGTTAATTACATCAATTGTTAGTCCGATGTTCCTGTCAATGTCCAGTTTCGTGAAAAGATTGTCGAGTGATTTATCCGGCACTTTAAAGGTGGCGCTATTTAGCATACTGTTGAGTACGGACGACCAGACGGCTATTAATTGAGAATCAGTGACGGTTACCATCGGCATAAGCACGCCAAACGGGGACGAGATCGGTCCATCCGATCTTTTTGTTGGACTTAAGAAATCCAACAGAATCTCTTTCGGCCCGGTAGGACAATCGCTGGATATGACAGGTACACCTAGAATAATCGCCTCGCATAAAGCAAGTGGAAATCCCTCCCACAGTGACGTCATCACGTATACTGTCGCATGGCGCAAGAACTTTAGAGGATTTGCCTGATGTCCCATGAAATACACGTCATACTCCGCTGACATATCGCTTTCGCTCCAGACCGTCCAGGTTCTGAGTCCGAGCGAAGTGCTTAACGCAATTAAATTTTCACGTAACTCGCCATCTCCAACAAGTATTAGCTTACCCTTTAATTCCTTGAGTGACTGATGAAAGATCATTAGTAGCGCCTCGATATTCTTCTGTCTGCTAAGTCGGCAATGCGTAATAACCAAGTTTTCGGAATGAAAACGTTCCATAGCATTTGAGGGCTCGGAACCGTCCGCCTTAATCTTTGAAATATCGAAACCATTGAACACTACACTAACGGGAACGTCGCTTTGTTGAAGATAGTACTTCATTTCGGCAGCTATTCCATTGCTGACAACTGCGATGTGATCTGCGCGCTTATAAACCAGGGGCATCAGGAATCTTTGCCTTATGAATCCTATTATTCCCCCTATGTTCTGGTCGAACTTCTTTGAACCGTGAATCCAACAAATTGTCCGGCTAGTACCGGATAGAACATTTACGTAGTCCGCTCCTTCTAAGTGACTTATCGCAACGTCGATTCCTAACCTCGCCTTTAATCTCTTTAACCGAACTATCCGCAATAAAAAATAAGCAAGCTTTGACACATACGAATTTCCCGCCGGGACATTTAAGGATAGAATTCGTTCATTTGATTCACCCGGAAGTAAACCATCCCAATTAAACGTGCAGCCGGTGACATCATAGTGCAATGAGAGTTTAGTCAGCTGCTGATGGAACACACGTTGCGCTCCGCCATTGCCCAGATTTGGAATGATGAGAAGGACGCGTCGCCTGTTCATTGTTCTGGTTCTGTTAACATGGCCACCACTCTACGTTCAAATTTGCCCGGGTCTATCCTAAACCCGCCATTATGACTGTTGCCACCCTTTTGCCCCAACAGTACGTCATACGAGTACCCAAAAAGCTTACATATCATTATGTAGTGAAAAGGGAGATATGGCGACGGATGGAGAATCTCAAGCACGTCCAGCGGCATTCCGTTCCGAAATATGACGTTCGATGTACCGGCGCCATGCACAGCTACCAGATAGCGACACTCAAGAAATATTCGAATTTGTGCTTCAATGGTCAAGTCTGCAGTATCAACTACCTCGAATCCAAATCGCGTAAGTATAGGATAAAGTTCTTCGGCATTTTCTACATAGCGAAGCGAGGTAGATGAGCGCGTCAGAAAAATTCGTCGTGAGGCTGGACTTGACATGCCACCTAGCATTGTTTTAGCCGTCCTTGTCAAGTATGACTTAGTATGGGTAAATGGCTTACAAAATATCGCCTCGTCAAATGAAACTACACAGTTCTTCTGAGGGTACCATCTTAAGTGTGCAAAGTTAGACCTCATCAGGAAATATTGAAAGTACGGCTTATGGAAAAGCTTGTCCCCTATTACAAGGTCATAAGCAGACAGGTCAACACCTCTTTCCTCCAGAAGATATAACTTTGGAATGATGTCGTTATAAAAATGAAAGTAGTTCTCCTCCCCCGTATCACGTAAAGAAATGATCTTCGAAAACTGAACAACACTGGATTTACCCATGCGCACACTAAAAAAACCTGGCTTATAGACATACGGTGCGCGGGAAAATCCCAAAGATGGATATATTAACCGATAAGAATTGCTCACTCCCCAACCAGTACGCGGCTCAATGTATCCACCGTTCTTAAACAAGAGCACGTATTGGTCTTGCGTCCACGCGGTATCTTGCCAGATCGCCAGTTTATCCTGCACGTCAAGTTCATAATTGACTGTATCTATTCGCAATTCAAGAAATGGATTCTTTTCTCGAAACTCCTGATACATTGAGTGCTCAATCCGCTCTTCTTTGTACAACAACTTATCTAACGTCCTCGCTTTGATCCCATTGTACACTAAGAAGACCCGTTTCAAAAACGTTCTAGGTAAAAGCTTTTTAAATATGGCAGTCACGATGCTCAACCTACAATCATTTTTTTGGCAACGGCCCAAAATCTTTTTCTGCTAACCACCTTCAACGAAGTAAATATAGCCCGTCGCCAATAGTAAAAAGCTCGGTTGTTGTCAACCCCACACCAGTTCAATGCAATAAAAGTGCACCGGTCCGATATGAAAAGTCGGATTTGTGAACTTCCATAGAAATTTACAATGATATTATCCTCCATGACCAACCGAACAAGCAGGTTGTCTCTGTCCTCAATGCGCTCAGGACTAATAGTATTGAGGCTGCGGCGGCTATGATGTACCTGCCTGAAAATCTCAACAGGAATATAAGTAAATGGATGCTTAGCATGAATCCGTAGCCATAACTCCCAATCCTCTGCTGTTGTCAGCATTCTGTTCTCATTGAACAAGCAGCCTGAAAGTATGTTTCTGTCAAGAAACACGCTGCCACACGCAAGAAAGTTATTATGCAGCAAGTTCCTGGTAAATGAATCATATAGCCTGGGCTCAATCTCTACATGAAGCCCTCCAGCCGTCACATTACCAATATCACCAAAAACAACTGGGGGATACTCAAGTTCGCATATCCTGCGACGAAGGTCTTCCAATGAGACCACGAATAGATCATCTGAATCAAAAAAATTAACGTACCTGCCTTTTGACATTCCGTAGCCAAAGTTTCTGGCAGCCGCCCGTTCGCCGTTATTTTTCCTGACGTAACGCAACCTTATATCTACAATTTCAGCGACAACCTGTTGAGTATTGTCGTCACTCCCATCATCAACCACGATAACTTCCATATCAGCAATGGCGTGCTTGAATACAGAATCCAACGTACTGCGGATTGTGGACGCCCGGTTATAGGTTGGTATAATGATAGAAAAAAACAATGGCATATTTACTCTTGCAGTATACCTGAAAAGGCCCTGTTAATATAAAGTGCGTCAAAATACTTCACCCCTTCGTAGTTATAGTTAGAAAATATAGCATGCAATTGAAAACCATTTTCTCTAAGCAACTTGTCCAGTTCATAGTAGTAGCAATTCCCCACGTATGCATCCGAATTCAGCATTTCAGTTAACACTAGATATGTATGTTGAAGAGCCTTTTTGCCGCTTCGCAGGATACCGAGCTCGGCTCCTTGTGCGTCCAATTTGAGCAATAGAATCTGACGCAAGTCTTTACAAAAAAGGTCTAACGTAACTACTTTGACCGCGACCTTACGGGTCAATCCAAGTTTTGAATCCGAAGTTGGCATATATAAAGAAGACGATACCGAATTCTCCGTGACATGCAATTCAGCAACTCCTTCAGTTTCAGATAGTGCCACATTGTGGACTGTAATGTTCGCCAATCCTCTTGTGTTCTTCAATGCCATTTCAAAAGCGTTAGGATTCGGCTCAAATGCAAAAATTGGAGCATGTGGGAAGGATTTCGCCAAATAGATTGACGAATCTCCATCAAAAGCTCCGATGTCCAATATACAACCCTGGATTTCCCCAAATCGCCGCCGGATAGTGTCAATGGTTGCTACATAATGTTCCTCATAGGGCAAAATCTTACCTTTCACATACAGCGCTAATCTTGTATTCAGCTTCAAAGGCGATAGGTAAATGCGGATGATCAGATCAATGATTCTTTTCATACTTTCACAGTCAGTTGAAAGCGAAATTATAGAGAACCTCGGGGCTTAGCATTTTAAAGTCTGAAAGATCCACATCACGATTTATTGAGTAAATATGATACAGCGGTGTTTCGCCATAAAAAGAGGCCCATTTCGAAAACGTGCTTGGCGGACCGACAATGTAATCACAGAGCGAAAGACAGTAAAGGTCCTCTACAAACTGACCAGGAGCCGAAATCACATCCAGTCCGTTAAATTCCGACAAATCAACTTCTTCATTTGAACAAATCAGAAATGCAAGTCTCCGATTCTTTGAGGATACCGTAAGAGAATGCATTACTTGACGATATTGTTCGAAAGAGTAAAAATACCTGCCGCCAACATAGGATGCATAGTCACCTCTCCTTATATGTACACCTATTAGCAAATCCCTCCCCCGTCTGGTTTTTGAAATGTGATTTTCTACTTTTTGCTGAATGGATTGAGTGGGCTTAAAATACTCGCGAATCAAAGGTTGATATAAGTCCATAGCACCATAGTCTCTGAAAAATCTGCCAAACAAAAAAACAAACGGCCGCGTCATCAGACTAGCAACAAATATTTCATTATTAAGATCGAAATAGCGGTCCTCTTTAAAACTATACTCTGGCAAATCAGCGACGGTAATTTCATGCAGCCATCCTCTCCTCCAACGAAAGCTTCTCAATACCCGCACCATTTGTCTGTTCAGCAAAAAAAGAAATGATCGCAGCCTATCAGATTTTAACTTAGTTGATTTCAGTGGATACCTGCACCAAATGTCCTGTGATGTTGAAGCGAAGTATTGCGCATACTCGTCAAATGAAAGGTTAACGACCTCCAGGCCGTTCCTCTCAGCGGTGGCAATTAAATGCGCAAAAGCAAACAACCTGTTACAAAGCTGACCACTCTTGTGAGAGAATATTATCATACCCTCTTATGAATTACTAGTTGGTCTGGTCCATTAAGCTCCTCGCGACGTGCTACAATGAGTCCGTCCCACGAGTAAGTTTCGTCCAAATTGGAATCGCATAGCACTCTGTACTTGTGGCCAATGAGTATTGATTTGCATCTTAAATGAAGAGCATGACTGTGTGTTGAAATAAACACGTAGTCAATCATTCTATTCGTAAGTGACTCTACTGCACCCATAAGCATTTTTTCTTCAAATCCCTGAATATCACTGTGCAAAATGTTCACGTTCAAAATTGCCTGTTCCTTTAGAAATGAATCAACAGTTATGGACGGCGTGTCGCCGGCTTCGATCCTGTCTGAAATGTTATACCGAAAAAACCTTCCTTTAAATCCATTTAGCCTGAAGTTATTCATTCCACTTAAAATCGCGTGTCTGTCTGGCTCAATTAGATAGTTACAGGCATTCTTTACCCCTTGCTGGAATGACATTGAATAAAAGCCCCAAAAGGCTCCAAGCTCCAACATAATAGCCCCTTCCGGCATGTACGTAAGCACCTTACTAAAACACTTCTCCTCCTCCGGTTCATGTACGCCTCTATTCTTATGCACTAATGCAGTCATGCCATCGCCGTAATAACTTCCTACATGGATCCTAATTCCATTGTGCATAATTTGAACATCACCTTTAATCTCGCCCGCATTGTCCACTCGTTCAATTTCTCTATTATCCAAGGAATCAATTACATCTTCAATGCGCTTCTGCCAAGAGAGGTCGACTATTGTGGTAGCCTTCTTCTTATAATAATTCAAGAGTACAAGCGGATACCTGAACAACTTGAACAGGAAATAGTTCGATTTGATTAAAAGGCTGATTGATCCAAGTGTCCGATGCCGCATTGCAACTTATGTTAAAACAAACTTCTTTAATGAATTGTCCACAAACGCCGATATGCAGATCATACCTTGCTATGAGAACGTCGTGCCTCACCAAGGATACCACTATACCGATTAATAACATTAGTGATCTCAAAGTTACTCAATACACTAGTTCGCAATTTCTCTCCCATACCGACTGCATCTGCACGATTCGCAATCAAAAATTGAATTGCTTTAACAGCAGCGTGCTCAAACGCCTCGGGAGGAAGCAGCATTCCATGAACTCCGTCCTCAATATATTCATCTACGTCTCCAACCCCACTGCACGCAATTACCGGCTTTCTAACTAAGCCGGCTTCCTTGAGGACAACACAGCTTGATTCGAGCACCGAAGGATGAACCAAAATATCAGCAGCAGAGATATAATCAAGGGGATTGGCCAAATGTCCCATCAATTTCACGTTTTGCTCCAGGCCATGCTCTTTTATCAAACTCGTCAGCTCCTCCTCCATAGGTCCAGATCCCAGTATTAAAAAAGTCACATGAATACCTTCATCTCGCAATCTGCCTGCAATCTTTACACACAAATCCGGGCGTTTGTATTGCGTAAGACGACATACAGTAATCAATAGGACCTCGGCGCTATGTGCATGCCTTATGCTAGACGCTACTGTCGTCTCAGGCAGCTTATAAAGTGAAAAGTCGTAAGCTAGATTAATATGAATCAACTTACTGGACAATACTCCTTCAACATCGATCATATACCGGAGCGCCCGATTCGATACCACAATTATTCGCCTTGCCAACAAATTAGTGAGCTTGTAAGTCCAGCTCTTGTTAAATCCATAAAGTTGAGCCTCATCGATGTGATGCCTGCATAGGTAAATCTTAGCACTCACAAAGTACTGAGCAATCGCAGCCACAAAGTTGGTCGAATCAAGATGGCTAAAGACAATGTCAGGGTTCTGGCGATAGCAGAACCTGGCAATCCAATACAAATGCTTTATAAAAGAAACTAACGCCGGTGCCTTTTCCCGCGTCGCATATTCATAACACTCAATTTTCTTCGAGCTTAAAAAATCATTAAACTCAGAGCCGGGCCGCTGATTGACAATGAGCACTCGATGTCCATCGTCTCTAAACCGAATTATTAATGATTCTACGTCCCTTGCCCTTCTATAAAATGGAACATAGAACAAGATAGTCGCCATGGGAAATAATTAGAGTTCTATTCTCTCAAAAAAATCAGGATTGACATGTCCCAAACCTGTGACGCGCTTTTCTTTACTTTTAAGTGAGCCCACGATCGTTCGTACGATGCGTTTAATCCACTCGGGTGTGCGTGTTCTATAGAAATGCAAAAGTTTACTTTCGCCAGCAATTGCCACATCGTCACTTATTGAATTGTGGACAGCCCACAAATGCGCGTAGTCACTTTGCATTGGCCGCAAAGATATATCTGATGTGTCCCGAGTCTTTCTCGCTAATACCAACACAGTTGTCTGACAGTCATTAACAAAAGTTACTCGCCTCTTAAAATGTGACGGGTCTTTTACGCTATACCAGTATTCGGCGCGACCCTCGGGTTCGGCCAGCAGCAATACCTGTTCGATCTTAAATCCATGCTGTTCAGTAAACAAAGAAAAAAATAGCTCAGGACTAAACTGGTAAAATCCATGACCACAAAAGTTATTTGCAGGAGTAACCAGAATTACATGTCCTCCCACACACGCCATGTCCATGCAATTCTTAATTGCAACCGGATAGTTAAATACGTGTTCCAAAGTTCCGCCATCAAAGACCAACGAGTACCTATTCCTCATCGCATCGCTTATAGGGGTATTTAGATCGTGAATTACCGTTGCTTTTTCAAATGTTGAATAATCTAAACTATCAATTTCTTTGGATCCGAGGGCATAAAAAAAAGGCTCTGAAAACGCGCCAATTTCAGAAATTGTAGAAGTTATTCCAGGCTGTCTCGCCTCGAGCACCGCATGTTCTGAGTCGTCAATGAAGATCTGTTGTCTTCCAAGCATAAGCAAATTCGTGAAGTCCACCCCACCTTTACGAGCATGCAGCAAGAATTTTGCAGTTGAACCAACGATGCCCATTATGTTACTTCGTCAGAATAAAATAAGTGCGATTACCGAAATACTTTAACCAATTGCTGATCCCATTTGGCCAGAATGTCTTAGGCACGCGTGCTGGCAAAACTAGTTCTGACGCCTTAAACAAATCGATTTTGAAGCCAAGCCCTTTGAGTTTAGCGTAAACCTGCGGAAGTAATAAATAGTTGACGTAAGGTTGACCCCCCTCTGTGTACGGACTACCAATAATGACCCTATATAAGCACCACACGCCAAACAAATTGAAATAGTTTGGACAAGTAAGTATAAATTTCCCGCCTGGCTTTAACGCTCTATAAATCTCCTCAAGTGCCTTCATTGGGTGTGGTACGTGTTCAATGGTCTCGCACGAAACAATTACATCAAAGGTCTGATCCTCGAATGTTAACCTTTGAATATCTTCCTTTTGCCATCTGATATTTTGCGCAGGTGGGAAATTGGCTTTACCCTGAGCGAGAGCCGAATCCGAATAATCACATGCGTATAGCATTTCAATGTTATTAAATTCTCTAAGCATATGGTTTGAGAACCCTCCTCTCCCACATCCTATTTCGAGAACTATTTTGTTGTCTAGTCCGATGGAAGCAAGTGCAATTCTCGTGAACTTGTGCCATGGCGTGTCAATATCATTATCGCCGCTATGAGCATTGTGCCATAAATTGTAGTCAGCTTGTTTAGTGTCAGTGCCCATTGAGATTATGCTTTACTTTATTAAAAGTCTCAAAAAAAGCATATTTCTTTAAGACCAACTGGCCAAGAACCTGGAAATTTTGAAAGAACATCATAAAAGAGAAGAAGTTGTTTCTTCCCATCAGCATGCGGGGAATATAATAAGCCAAGTTTCGAAAGCTGCCCTTTACAAAAGATCGATAAACTACCTTTGCATGAAGATTAGGTTGCCTACTGATTTCATCCAGAATATAAAAGTAAACAACCATGTAAACGTTGCGATAGTTGGCCTTGATAAAGCTCCATCTTGTGAGTCGATTTGCGGAAATACGATGCCGTAAAATTAATCGGGGATCATAATACACCTTATGCTTAAGAAGTTTTGCGAATCGACAAATCTCGGCATCATCGCCGGAAGTCTGCTTCGCTCCCCGTCGTCCGGTAAGCATGAATTTGATACCCAACTTATCAAGTTCCTGAAAGAGGCTTTTTCTAACAACCATCCCGGCACCAAAAACCCAGTCTGTATAACCGGTCTCTCTTGGCTCGGCCTCTAACGCCAAAGCCGTGTAATTTGGCTCGATCCACCGACCTGGATCGAATGGGAGTTCGGGTCGACACCATCCTCCCACAACAGCAACTTCAGTGTGCGTTGACATAATCTCCCATACATAAATCAGATAGTCACACGCCAGGCTGTTGTCATCATCGCAAAACAGTATTAAATCGTAACGCGCCTCCGTGACTCCACGTGATCGCGCGAAGGTAAGGCCAGGGTTTTTCTCGCGCACAATACGGAAAGAAATAGCAGGTGAGGTGAACTCGCCATAGATCCTGTTCGCTTCTTCTTGAGTGTTATCCTGCGAGTTATTATCGACAAGTACAATCTCAACGGTTGCATGGCTCGGTACTATTAACGCAAAGAGATGCTGCAATGTCTCACGTATTCTGAAACTGCTATTATAGCAACAAACAATTATCGATACACCATTCATTCCATCTGTCGTTAGGTACACGAAAGCATGCTACGTAGATCGTGATGTATTTCAAATTGACTCATAACCTCATATTACTTAGGGCCTTTTGCGGTTAGTCCAAGCAATGTTCGGAGTTTAAATTTCAGCGCATTTACAAAAATGTGCGAACTAACTGCTATTCCTTGCCTCCCTTTCATCAGGCTTTCATTGTACTCCCTTGAATCGTTCATTCTCCATGCGAATTGTTCGGGATGTACCATCATTAAAAAGGACGATTCTGGCTTTCTTCTATTCAAAAGAAACATATTTTGTCTATACCAGAAATCCACGTTCCCATCATTCCATATTATGGGCCGGATTAAATCATGAAAATAGAATCCATGTTTCATAAATTTTTCCTGCCAGTACTCCGGCCATTGCTCATTCAAATGATTCTGACCACCCTGTCCGGGTATGGCAGCAGAAAACAATATTACGTCTCCATGACTTACCAGTGATCGAACAAACGTATCCGCAGATTCCGCAGCCAAATGCTCAGCGACTTCAAGAGAGACGACTAAATCAAACTTCCTGGCCAGCTGAACAGGTTTGGAAATGTCCATTGGGAGGAATTTTTCATAGGGGATTCTAAGCAGCGATCTGTCTACATAATCACCATCAACACCCAAATAATCCTTGATTCCCTGTTCCTCAAAAGCTTTTAGCCATGTACCCGTACCACAGCCGACATCAAGTACGCTCGACGGTTGTACGAAATTTAATACTACCGGAACTACGTGCCGGGGTGCCGTCATATTATGTACTAATTCGCTGTGCGTATATGGAGAAGTCACACCTTGATTATTTACGTTCCCTGACAACTAATCAATGTTAAATTCTACGGGCCACCACATCTTAGCGGCTTTTTGAGGAGGCAAAATTCCATTGCCCCAAATATCACGCGCAATAACTTGGAACTGTAGCGCATTCTCAACAACATGGATGTCTCGCACGTGATCACCCAGGTAGAGATTGACAAAATAGTTGCCCTCCATGAGAGGAACTGAACCTAGTGAACAGGTTAGGCGATTTGGTCGGTTGGGCTCCAGCAAAAACTTTGTGCGCAGGTATCTGTTATTGGCGCATACTATTTGTTCACCATCAGAAGTGACGATTACAAATCCAACATATGCTTCGACGGGATTGAGTACCATGCAAGACAACTCAATCGTCATGCCTTCTCCATAGTACAATACAATGTTTTCACTTAATCGATTAATGCTTGCATTGCCTATCCACAATGCCGCATTCTGGGGCCTGGAGTAGACAGACAGATCACCCTTTCTGTTTTGGGGTGCGAGATACGCTGATAGGCCTGCATCCACTGTGCCATCCATCAATACCCTCCCGCCGTCAAGCAATATCGTACGCGAGCAAAGATTTTTTATCGCTCCCAAATTGTGACTCACGAACAATATCGTCCTTCCGCTTCTACTCACGTCCTCCATTTTCCCAAGACACTTCTTTTGAAATTCAGCGTCTCCTACGGCAAGCACTTCGTCTACAACGAGTATTTCTGGTTCGAGGAATGCTGCCACAGCAAACGCCAATCGCAACTGCATTCCACTGGAGTAGTGTTTCAACGGAGTATCGAGGAACCTTTCAACCCCGCTGAAGTCCACGATCTCATCGAACTTAGCTTCGATCTCTCTCCGTTTCATTCCAAGTAGCGACCCGTTGAAAAAGACATTTTCTCTTCCGGAAAGTTCCGGGTGAAACCCGGTACCCACTTCCAGCAGGCTTGCAATCCTTCCCCGCGCACTAAAACGGCCAGTAGTTGGCGGAGTGATTCTTGAAAGAACTTTAAGTAGCGTTGATTTGCCGGCGCCATTTCGTCCAATAATGCCCAATGATTCCCCTGGTTCGACACCAAACGAAACATTTCTCAATGCCCAAAATTCCTCGTGTGTTTCATTGCGCGTTGAAAGTACATCTAACAATCTGTCCCGTAAACTTAGATAGCCTCCCGTCTGATGACGGATCCTATAGTGCTTTCCTATGTTATGTACCTCTAATATAGGTTTCATCGTATTTGGTGCATCAGCAACCGTCGTCTCCCACTCCCTCTTTCAAACTACGCTAAATCTGCAAAGAAATCTTCTGTACGCTTGAAATAAACTATTCCCAACAAAAGAAATATGCCAGCCGATACTACACTGATTACAATGAATGACGTATTCAAGGCAATCCCAGTAAGTGGATAGCGGAAAAGTTCTACTACGGCATACATTGGTGAGCACACAATTAAGTACTGGAGCAGAGGATACTTTAATAGACTTACAGGATAGATCACAGGTGTCAAGAAAAACAGAATCTGCACCAAAAACGGTATCACATAACGAAAGTCCCGATACTTAACATTCAGCGCAGACAGTAAGCAGCCTGGTCCTATGGTAGCAATTAGTGTAAGCAGCAACGCAGACGGCCACGACCACAGGACATTCATACTAACTGGCTGCCGGTAATAGATTAACAATGGGATAAAAAGGACGAAAGCCATCAAAAAGTCGAACAAGGAAACAAAGATTGATGAGATCGGTATAATAAGTCGCGGAAAGTATATTTTTTTTATGATTTGAGCATTGTTGACCATGCTATTTGCCGAGGTAGTTAAACCCGAAGCAAAAGCATTCCAGAGGATTAAACCGGAGAATACAAATACGGGATAGGGTAGTGCTTGCGAGGGTATGCTGAGAGCTCGTCCAAAAAACAGAGTAAAAATCACCATTAACAGCAGGGGTTGAAGAACCGCCCATGCGAATCCGAGAATGGTCTGCTTGTATTTAATTTTTACATCTCGCCAAGTAAAGAAATATACAAGCTCCCTATAATTCCATAACTCTTTCCAGTCAAAAAGCTTTCGTCGATCGGCGGTCACAACGAATTCGAGGTCTTCTTTCATTTTTTTGAATCAGTCAGCGCGCAAAGACATGGGCTACTTGTGCACCAACAGAAAGGTATTTTACTGCAAGGTAGATGATTTGATTATTATCGCAATGGCACCGATGGCAGCGTAGTCTAAAAGAGTTATAATTGCATTGTGCCCGATCGTAGGAAAATCTTGTTCATTACCCCTTATCCAATCGGGCACGCCCCTTCGCAGCGTTTTAGATTTGAGCAGTATTTTGAGGCACTGCAATCGAATCAAATCGAATTCAGCACACAATCCTTCTTAACGATTAGCAACTGGAGGATCTTCTATGGTAAAGGGAAGAGCTTCCATAAGGGCGCTGCGGTCGTTAGGGGATTTTGGCGACGAGTTGTCGGTTTGTTCGACGCATGGAACGCCGACTTCGTTTTCATACATCGCGAAGCATCTCCCATAGGTCCTCCAGTTTTCGAATGGATTATTGCAAGAATTCTTCGCAGATCCATCATTTATGACTTTGATGATGCAATTTGGCTTACTGACAACCAGGAGGAGTCGGCCTTAATCAGAACAATCAAGTGGCGTGGAAAAGTATCCACAATCTGCAAGATGGCTAGTCGAATAAGCTGTGGAAACAAGTATTTGCATGCTTATGCAACCAGGTTTTCAGGTCACGCAGTTCTGAATCCTAGTACAATCGACACTACGGGCCTGCATAATCCCGACATACTAACAAAAACAGACAAGCCAAAAAGTGAAATAGTTATTGGTTGGACTGGGTCACACTCTACAATAAAATATCTGAATGCTCTTGAGGAAACTCTGCAATGGATCGAAAGAGAGCACGCGCATGTACGCTTTATGGTGATCGCCGACAAACCTCCAACATTGAACCTTCAACGACTTACGTTCATAAAGTGGAATCAACAAAATGAAGTCGCAGACTTGCTGAAGATGGATATTGGCATTATGCCTCTCCCGGACGATGATTGGTCGATGGGCAAATGTGGCTTTAAGATACTTCAATACATGGCCTTGCGTATTCCTAGCGTTAGCTCACCGGTGGGTGTAAACTCGGAAATCGTGCGAAGTGGAGAGAATGGATTTCTTGCTGTTTCGCAAACCGAATGGATTGATTTCCTTTCTAAACTTATCAATGACCCAGTACTGAGGCTCAGGATGGGCCAAAACGGACGTGAGACAGTGGAAGGTCGCTATTCTGTAACCTCAAATACCCCGACATTCCTTTCTCTTTTCGAATAGTGAGCAATCAAAATAAGGGCGAGTGCAAAAAAGGGTAGCATCGGAATCTTGTATCGAACGAGTGTGCCAAAGTTGTACGTTGATACGCCAACGGCAAACGCAAAAGTGATCGAGAATATAAGCGAAAAAAATACGTCGGGCCGTGTGAGTACTCGTAATATCCGAACATTCTCCCGGAAAAGCACAAATATTGTCGCGGCCAAAAAGAACATGCTCTCCATCGCGGAGAGCAACATCAACGGATTATTGACCTCCCACAGATACGGACGAAACAAAGACACATTAACAGCCTGGGGGGCCAGTCGCAGCATAGAATTAAAGCTTCCATCCAATTCACCTAGCGAATATCCGGAGCCGGCGTCTTTGCCG
>DATHKA010000573.1:0-20116 GCA_035489615.1 Chryseolinea sp. | reverse complement strand
AGTCCAAAAAGCCCCAGGCCGGCTATAGCGATGGCCAATCCGGCAAAGATCAGAAAGAGTTTCTCCATTCGTTGTTCAGTCAGATAGGTCGCTTCGAAGTCCTCATCCATAAGTGAAAACTCGAATGGATAGCCGGGGTGAATTTTTTTCCAAAGCCGTTCAATCTCGGCAATAGTCGAGTGTAGTTGTCCGCCGTGCGTTCGAACTATAAGCCTCGCTTGCCAGTCCTCATCCATAATCATCGCCAGTGGTGTAACGTTGTCCCTTAGTGAGGCGAAATTGAAGTCCTCAACTATTCCTATCACCTCATAGGTTTTTCCTCCAGCCACGACGTTCTTTCCCATAGGCTCATCCCCGAACCCCAATCTCTCCGCGGCGGCTTTATTGAGTAACATGGCTGCTGAGTCGGTAACCAGTTGGGCAGAAAAGTTGCGCCCGCTTGCGAGCTTCATCTGCAGGGTCGGTATGTAGTCGGCGTCGATCAGCCAGAGTTCCGCCATCAGACCTTCGTTTCCGGGCGACGAAATGCTGTTCTGCCACCGCGCTCCGCCAGTCGGCAGATATCCGGATACAGCCGCATTCACCACACCTGACAAGCGCTTCGCCTCTTCCTTCAATATATCAGGCTTATCCGTCGTACTGATATTCTTAATAATCAAGACTTGCTCTCTGTCAAAGCCCAGGTTTTTGCGCCTGATAAATTCGAGCTGATGAACGATAACCAGTGTGCTGACAATAAGGATAGTTGCAATAGAAAATTGAATGACCACCAATGCGCCGCGGAGGGTGGAACCTTTGAACCCGGCCGCCAGCTTACCTCTCAACACTTTAACCGGCTTGAACGCCGATAAGTAGAAAGCAGGGTAGACACCTGCTATAACAGCAACCACGATAGTAATGAAAAGCACCGATGGTAAAGCGATCAGCAAGATGCTCCAGGTGACTTCGAGATGTTTACCGGACAGCGCATTGAATGCGGGGAGAAGGATACGAGAAATGGCAAGCGCTGCCAATACGGCAATCCCCGTCATTACAAATGACTCTACCAGAAATTGAAGCATGATGCTCGTTCGCAACGAACCCAACACCTTCCGAACACCGACTTCTTTTCCGCGATTGGCCGATCTTGCGGTAAAAAGATTCGTGAAATTGATGCACGCGAGTATTAGAATGAGAAATGCAACCACCGTAAAAATATACGCATAGTTGGCGTCGCTGTTTGCTTCTAACTCGCGCTGTTTGTTTGAATGAAGGTGGATGTCATCCAGGGGAGTCAGCACAAGCCGAATGTAGTTTCCACCTTTCTCAAACGCCTCCACGTTCATGCTGTTGCTCAAATGACTTTTCAAGAATGCTGCCAGCTTAGGTGCGAGGTCCACGGCCGCTTCGCTGTTGCGCAATAACGCGTAGGTGTTGAAACTAAATTGATTAAAACTGGTACCCTTGGAGTCTGCCAGCGTTTCCAGTGGAAGAAATATGTCGGCGTGAAAGTGAGATTGAACGGGCATGTCGGATATTACAGCAGTTACGACATGCCATGATGCGTCATTTTGCAGAACCATCGTCCTACCCACAGCGTCGGTTGTGTTGAAATACTTTTGCGCAGTGCTCGCCGTGATAACAATCGATTCACGATTCGAAAGTGAATTCGCGTAACTGCCATGAAGCAGGTTGAATGAAAATATGTCGAACAATGTTGGATCGGCGTACATTACCCGGTCTTCACGGATGATTTCATTGCCCTTATTGAATCGCAGATTCAGTACTGACGATATTCTTGCCGTGCGTTCAACTTCCGGAAAGCTTGCCACCAATGCGCCGGCCACCGGCGGTGCGGCAATGGCGAATGAGCTAACAACTCCTCCATATTTCAAGTCTGTGTCGACACGAAAGACTCGCTGATGATTTTCATTGAACCGGTCGTAGCTGAGTTCATCATAAACGAAAAATACAATTAACAGGAACGCGGCCAAGCCCAGGGCAAACCCTATGATATTAAGGCGTGCAAAGCCCTGATTGCGCAGAATATTCCGCGCGGCAATCAGAAAGTAGTATCTAATCACAACTAAGTATTTAGTTGAATATATACAGACCCGCTGACTTGAGCAAATCTTTCAGCGGAATATCGCTCCGGCTGCTTGATCCGGTTAATTACGGCGAGGCTGTTTTAATTGCTGTATCGCTTCGACAACCGTCTCAACCGGAAATTTACATACCCTGTCCCTGCAAACATATATCAACGTTTTTCCCCTCGGCAATCAGTTTGGCGTTTGGGCGAACTCGGTTCAAGGGCTTTGAATACCTTTGTCTCATTACTAACTTAGTCATTTCATCGTATACTTCAGTTGATATGTTAAACGACAAGCAATCCAGGAAAGTGGCCGTAGTAGGTTATAATCGAATTCCGTTTGCACGAGCGAACACGGCTTACACGAACTCAAGCAATCAGGACATGATGATGGCTGCACTCAATGGCTTGATTGAACGCTATCAAATGCAAGGGCAGAGACTTGGCGAAGTTGCGGGAGGAGCGGTCATCAAACATACGCGCGATTTCAATCTTACCCGCGAAAGTCTGCTGGGTACGTCACTTGATCCCGCAACACCTGCTGCCGATGTGCAGCAAGCATGTGCAACTGGCGTGGAAGCGGCCATCTATATTGCTAATAAGATTTCACTTTCTCAGATTGATGTGGGAATTGCCGCAGGTGTTGACTCGACCAGTAATGTACCCCTCGTTTTGAGTGAACCATTCAGAAAGATCCTGCTCTCCGCCAGGCGGAACAAGAGCACCTGGGGCAAACTAAAGGAGTTTGCCAAACTCAAATTTATCGATCTTACGCCTGTGGCGCCTGGCGTTGACGAACCGCGTACCGGTCTGTCAATGGGGGGACACACGGAGATCATGGCCAGGTACTATAAGATCTCCCGTGAAGATCAGGACGCTTATGCCTTGGGAAGCCATCAGAAAATGGCGAAAGCGCAAGAGGAGGGCTTCTTTGCAGATTTGGTTTCACCGTATGCAGGACTTACCTATGACAACAATGTCAGAAAGGACACAAGTCTTGAAAAGCTTTCCAAGCTGCGTCTTGCTTATGATAAAGTAAACGGTACACTCACGGCTGGTAATTCGACTCCACTAACTGATGGCGCATCGACCGTTCTTCTCGCCAGTGAGGATTGGGCACGCGAACATAACCTTCCCGTTCTGGCCTACATTTCATTTGCGGAAGTAGCCGCCATTGAGTTCGTCGAACAAAAGCAAAACCTGCTACTCGCTCCCGTACATGCTGCCACCAGAATGTTACGGAAGGCCGGACTGACCTTGCAGGATTTTGATTTCTATGAAATTCATGAAGCCTTTGCAGCGCAGGTACTGGCTACCTTGAAGATCTGGGAAAGCGCGGAGCTCATGAGGACCTTCGGTTATGATGGTGCGCTGGGTGCTATCGACAAGACTAAGATGAATGTCGTAGGTGGCAGTCTCGCGGCTGCTCACCCGTTCGCAGCAACAGGAGGGAGAATAATTGCCACCATGGCTAAACTCCTTTATCAAAGAGGATCGGGCCGAGGGTTCATTTCTGTATGTGCTTCCGGTGGACATGGGGCGACAATGATCCTTGAAAGGTAGGCGATGGTTGCCGTTACCGGCAAATGGTTATTTTGCCTGCAATTTTCAGAAAAGTTGTAAGAATGACTGCACACGAACGGAAGAATCAATCAGAAAAGTTGTTAAAGTCTTTGGGTATTGTATTGAAGGATGATCTGCCGCCCATCGAGGAAGAGAACGAGGTCACACTGCGTACCGCCAACGAGGTAGCGGAACGCATATTGATTCTCACGTACCTGAATTGTTTAGCGACCGATTCAAGTCTGCAACAACCGATCATGATGTTTCTTATCCATGAAGGACTTTGGGATAAAGCAACGGACGTCGAAAAGGCGCTCTTTCATAAGTCACCGCTTACGGAAGAAGAGCTCACCATCATATTCTGGCGTTCTGAATCTGTCTGGCTGTTGCTCTGGGTGATCAACAAAGTCGATCAGCTTGCGTTGCCTGAAAAGGAAGCGGATCTCCTTGAGATATTTCCGTATCTACCGGGCTTCCTGGAACCAACAAAGAGTTTTATTGACGCAGCGACCATGCTGAGTTCATCGGAAATACTTGATCAATGCGATTTCATTTTTCGACTTAATTGGGCGATGAAAGAAGATAGCGCGCAGCTTTCTTCCACAGCGCTGAATGTTGGAATTGCTCACGAGCGATATTTTGCCATCAACTGGGTAACTCGAATGCGAGAACGTTGGGAGGATAGTTGAGGGCTATTTAATTCCATCCGCCGCCTAAGGCCTGATACATTTTGATCACGGCATTCAGTTGTTGCTTTTTGGTTTCAATAAGTTCGAATTTTGATTCCAGGGCATCTCGTTGAGTCAACAGCACTTCCATATAATCTGCCCTGGCAGATTTGAAAAGACGCGTTGAAATGTCAATCGACTGGGTAAGTGTCTGAACCTGCTGGGCTCTCAGATCGTAGCTTGTTTTCAGGTTGCTGATATTGGATAGCTGATTGGCCACCTCAATGTAGGCGTTCAGAATGGCGCGTTCATAGTTGTAAACCGCCTGGATCTGCTTGGCATTGGCGCTATTGTAAAATGCTTTGATTGCGTTCCGGTTGATCAACGGTTGCGCTAAGCTTCCTGCCAGGGAATAAAGCATGGATTCTGGTGTGCTGAATAGCAAGGCTGCCTGAAATGCCTGAACACCTACCCCTGCCGAAATGTTTAAGGAAGGATAGAAATTGGCTTTAGCCGCTTTTACATCAAGCTTCGATGCAGCAAGTTGCAACTCGGCCTGTCTGATATCGGTTCGGTTTTGCAAGAGTTGAGATGGGATGCCCGCATGAATCGTGTCGGGAACCAAATCGATGAAGGTTTGAGAATTTCGGGAGATAGGCTCTGGAAATCTTCCTACCAGGAAATTAAGCCTGTTCTCTGTTTCTACGATTTCCTGGGCGATATAATACTGACGACTTTGATTTTTAAGAACCTCTGCTTCGAACCTGCGAACGGCCAGTTCGGTAACCTTGGCAGCTTGCTTCTCCATCTTCACGATCAATAGCGCGTTTTGTTGAATTTGGATGTTCCTTTTCAAGATATCCAATTGATTATCCAGTGCCATCAACTCGTAATATGAGCCGGCGATTTCGGCAATGAGATTTGTGACCATGAAATTTTTGCCCTCAGCTGTGGCCAGGTATCTGAGCATGGCGGACTTCTTCGCGTTTCGCAACTTCCGCCAGATATCGACCTGCCACGAAAGATTGGCGCCCACCAGCAGATCCGGTAAAGGATCAGGGAATTTTTTGCCTGGTTCAATTTCAAGGCTTTCTTCCACGGCCCCTGGTCTTGTATACTGGCTCACCTTTTCAACTGCGGCACCACCAATAATATCTACAAAGGGCAAGTATTCGCCCTTTCTCGCTCTCACTTCATTTCTGGCAATGTTGATTTCCTGCAGCGTGATATTTAGCTCCTGATTATTGTTCAGTGCTGTATCAATAAGTGAGGCCAGATAGGGATCTTTAAAAAAATCTTTCCATTTGACCTTTGCCGTATTGAGTGTATCCTTTGAACTGCTAAAACTTGCGGGAGTTGTCTTATTCTCTGCTTTCTGAACCAACGACGGCCCCGTGCATGCGGTGTACAGGAGACAGAAACAACCTATCCAGCCATACATTAATATTCTGGTTCTCATTTTTCATCATTGTCTTTAGGTTGCGGAAAATCGTCCATTTTATGGACCCAGTCTTCTGTCAATGGTTCTTCATCTTCATCTTTAATCAGTTGTCGGCCTTCAGCTATGGTGCCAAAGATGTAGTATAGACCCGGGACAATAATGACCCCGAAGACGGTCCCCAGAAACATACCGCCAAGTGCAGAGGAGCCAATGGTTCGGTTGCCGATTGCGCCTGCACCATGAGCGAAAACCAGTGGAATTAATCCTGCGATGAAGGCAAATGACGTCATGAGGATTGGACGAAAGCGCACCCGGGCTCCTTCAATGGCTGCTTCAAGAACGGTCGCTCCCTGTTGTTGTTTTTGAATAGCAAACTCCACGATTAACACGGCATTCTTGCCGAGTAAACCCACCAACATCACGAGTCCCACCTGGGCATAAATATCGTTCGCGAGTCCCATTCCCTTAACCAGTAAGAACGACCCGAAAACTCCAGGCGGCAGAGAGAAAACGACGGTCAAGGGTATGATGAAACTTTCGTATTGGGCGGCGAGCACGAGGTACGCAAAAACCAAAACGATACAAAAGATATAAATGGCTTCGTTTCCGCGTTTTGTTTCATCATAGGAAAGCGCAGCCCAGTCGATATCAAATCCATTCGGTAGGTTCGTGGCAACTTCCTTGACGGCATCAATCGCTTCGCCGCTGCTGTAGCCTCTTGCAGGGCCACCCCTGATGGCTGCAGTATTGTACATGTTGTAGCGGTTGATCTCATTGGCGCCCTGCATCTTTTTGATTTTCATGAAAGCGGAAAAAGGAACCATGTCGCCTCGATCGTTCTTAACCCACAATTTCAACACATCGGAGGGAAGCTTTCTGTATTCCGGAGCCGCTTGCACGAACACCTTGAAAAAGCGTTGATACTTGATGAATCCAAGCTCGTAGGTACTTCCGACAAAAATCGACAGGGTGTTCATGGCGTTACCGATAGTAACTCCTTTTTGCATCGCCAATTGGTTATCTATCTCGATTTCATATTGCGGATAGTTGGCGCTGAAAAAGGTAAATAGACCCGTGAGCTCTTTACGCCTTTTCAGTTCGCTCATGAATTCATTCGTTACTTTTTCTAGTTGCAGGTAGTCACCGCTGTTTGTTTTGTCCAATAACTGTAAGGAAAAACCACCCGCAGCTCCGAAGCCGGGTACGGCCGGTGGATCAAAGAACTCGATCGTGGCCCCGGGAATGGCCTTTGCTTTCTCTTCGAGTTCATAGATAATTTCACTCACGGTGTGATCGCGCTCCGACCAGGGCTTAAGGTTAATCAGACATGTCCCTGCATTCGATCCCCGTCCCTCGGTGAGCACTTCATAACCTGCAATCGACGACACAGACTTCACGCCCTCCACTGAATTTATAATTTCTACTAGTTTGTTGGAGAGGTCATTCGTTCTTTCCAGTGTTGCGCCAGGAGGCGTTTGAATAATGGCATACAACATTCCCTGGTCTTCACTGGGGATAAACCCCGAGGGCAGATTGTTCGCTATTCCCAGTATTCCAAGGGCAAAGACGACAAATAGACCAACCGTTACAAGTTTCCGATGAGCAATCAACGTTAACAACCACACGTATTTACCGGTGACCTTTTCAAATCCGCGATTAAAAGCATCAAGCGATTGATTTAACCATGTTTTCTTCCGGGGTTTCCCATGATTGTTCTTCAATATTATGGCGCAAAGAACGGGTGTAACCGTGAGGGCTACGACGCCAGAAAGGACGATGGATGACGCCATGGTTATGGAAAACTGTCGGTAGAATGTTCCCACAGGACCCGTCATGAATGTCACGGGAACAAACACAGCGGTCATTAGCAAAGTGATGGCGATAACCGCACCACTGATCTCGCCCAGCACTTTCTGTACCGCTTTGTAAGGTGATAAATGCTCAAGCTCCATCTTAGTATGCACGGCCTCCACTACCACGATCGCATTGTCTACCACAATGCCAATTGCCAGCACAAGTGCAAACAGCGTGATCATATTAATGGTGAGCCCAAAAAGTTGCATAAATAGAAATGCACCAATCAGAGATATCGGAACGGCCAAGGTAGGAATGAGGGTGGAACGCCAGTCGCCCAGGAATACAAATACTACCAGCGCCACCAAAATGAACGCATCTCTCAGGGTATGAATAACATTATCGATTGAAGCATCCAGGAAATTGGAAACATCGTAACTGATTTCGTAGTCCATTCCGGGAGGGAACGTTTTTTTCAATTCCTCGAGTTTTGCTTTAACCTGGGCAATTACATCGCTCGCATTGCTCCCATAGGTCTGTTTTAATACCAATGCTGCCGACGGATGCCCATTCATACTGGAATAGATATCATAATACTCGCTGCCTAAAGAGACGGTTGCAATGTCTTTCAGGCGGAGTATTTCCCCATCGGGATTGGCTTTAATGATGACATTTTCATATTGCTTCGGATCATTAAAGCGATCCTTATAGGCGAGTACATACTCAAGCGCCTCAGCTTGCTTACTATCACCCCTCCCTATGCGTCCCGGTTTGCCAATAATGCTTTGATCGTTAAGCGCTTCCATCACTTCGTCCGGTGATATCGAATAGGCACGCATGCGATCTGGGTTTAGCCAGACACGCATGGCATATTGCCTGCTTCCCAGTATCCGCACTTGTCCAATTCCATTGATCCGTTGCAATTCAGGTACCATATTGATACCTGCATAATTGAACAGGAACTTCATGTTGGCATTCTTATCCTTACTGTAAAGGTTTACATACATCAGCATGCTGGGAATCACCGGCGTAATGACCACCCCTTCGCGCTGCACCAGTATCGGTAGCCTGTTCGTTACCTGCTGAACCCGGTTAGACACCTGAACCAGTGCCTGATTGATATCAGTGCCTGGATTAAAGACAACCTGAATATTCGCCTCTCCTGCGCTGGTAGCATCGGAGGTCATGTATCTCATCCCCCACGCACCATTAATGGATTGTTCCAACGGAATGATGACAGATTCAGCGAGTGATTTTGCACTGGCACCAGGGTAGGATGCACTCACCATGACCACGGGAGGCGCAACCTCCGGGAATTGTGACGTGGGTAGTGTCTTTATTGCTAATCCACCCACGAACAGAATGGCGAGTGATATGACGATGGCAAGTACCGGTCTATGAATGAATTTACTAAACATTGTCCTTCTCTTTAAGTTCGTTATTCAACATAAACCTTAAGGTTAGGGATCACGACTTTTGGATCCACGTATTCGTACTCACCGATCTTCACTTTGTCGTGCACCTTTCGTATGCCTTCGAGTACGATCCTATCATTCTCCGTAATGCCTTCCTTGATGATGTACAGGTCCGGCATTTCGTCTGCAATGGTGATTTCCCTTTGTTGGATTACGTTGTCTTTGTCGACCGCGAAAACGTATTTCTTTTCCAATATTTCGAAGGTGGCTTTTTGTGGAATGATCAAAGCGTTTTTGAATGGCGTGGTTGCCAGTATATTGCCAGTTTCCCCATGTCTGAGCAGTCCCTCCGGATTTGGAAAAGTTGCCCTGAACGCAATGTTTCCTGTTTCATTGTTGAAGTCCGCTTCAATGGCTTTAACAATTCCAGGGTGTTCGAAAAGTTGATTGTTGGCCATTTGAAGGTCTACTTTCATCACACTGTCCTTCCTGGCGTTGACTTTATAGTTGAGGTATTCCGCTTCCGGGACATTGAAGTAAACCCACATCTCACTGTTGTCTGACAACAGGGTAAGCAGATCTTCTTCATTGACAAGGCTTCCCAGTCGTACATAGAAGCGATCCATGATGCCGTCAAAGGGAGCCCTGATTTCGGTAAATCCAAGGTGCGCCTGTGCCAGCGATACTTCGGCTTTGGCTTTGTCAAATTTGGCCTGGGCCAGGGACAGTTCGTTGACCGATACAACGTTGCTATCGGCCAGTTGCTTGGTGTTTTGGTATTCGATCTCGGCAAATTTTGCTTCCGCTTCTGCCTTTTGCAGTTCTGCCTTGTACAACAAGGGCATGATTTGAAACATCATTTGTCCTTTCTTGACAAACTGTCCCTCGTCAACAAAGACTTTCTCCAGGTAGCCTTTTTCGCGAGATCTAAGTTCAATGTGTTGTATCGCCCGGATCTGACACACATATATCCTGCTGACCAATGTGTCCCTTCTTAGCGGACTGGTAACCAGAAATTTCGTTTCTGCTTCCGCTTCTTCCCTCCTTGAACTGCAGCTTGTATTGTACAAGAATGCACACATGCTCATATACATGAGAACTTTACTCATCATAGTTTTTCTCTTTAGGACAATGCGATTTTGCCAATACTATTCTAGAAACAAACCCGTCACGGCATAGCTTCACGTAATGGGTAATGGACGGAAAAAAGTAAGTAGGGAGAGGACGGGCAATTTTAATTACCCTCGGATGCTAACTCACAACCTGAGCACGCTGAGAACGGAAGCAGGGAGCTGATAAAATGAGAAACACGAAAAATACTTGCAGAAAGAGGTGTGTTGTTTTAGTCGTTCAAGGAAATTGGCGGACAGGTTGGCGAAGTGCGCGTTAGAATAAAGATTGTTTTTTGAATACTCTTTTAAGGAAACTCGCGTACTTTCTTCTTCCTCAATATAGATATCTACTATTTCGGGTGTTGTGGCAGGAACCTGGAAATGTTTCAGCTCGTTGGACTGTTTTACGGAAGCGTACAAAAAATTGACTCCATACAAGTTGGCAAACACTTGTGTGTACCCCGTCAAAAGAAGAATGATCAGGGTGGTAGAATATTTGATTAACGGTTTCAAAAGTTAAATATCAATAGCTGACAGGTTATTTTGTGCAAAGTATGGCCAAATGCACCTTGTTTGTCATTTATCTTTGTTATCGAATATATAAATAATATTGATGCATTACACTTTAAACCAATTGCAAATTTTTCTTAAGGTCACGCAAACGCTCAGTGTGACCAAGGCGGCGGAGGAACTTCACCTCACCCAGCCAGCCGTGTCCATTCAACTAAGGAAGTTTCAGGAACAGTTTGATATTCCCCTCACCGAAGTAGTTGGCCGCAGAATTTACATTACGGATTTTGGAAAGGAGATAGCGCAATTGGCAGACGGCATTTTTCAGCAAGTAGCGGCCTTAAATTACAAAACGCATTCGCAAAAAGGTCAATTGACGGGCCGATTGAAACTGTCGACAGTCTCTACGGGCATGTCAGTAATGACTTTTTTTCTTTCTCCCTTTTTGAAACAGCACAAACGCGTGGAGTTGATCATGGATGTTACCAATAGGGGTACTGCGATTGAAAGCCTCGAACACAATACCGTCGACTTTTCACTTATTTCCATTTTACCAAGTGTGCCGGTAGTTGAAAAGGTGGATTTGCTCGAGAATAGACTATTTCTGATTGGCAATGGTAAGGAGAAGTTTAAGAAGACGCCCTATTCGAAACACATCCTGAGGGATCTGCGCCTTATTTTTCGCGAGAAGGGATCAGGCACCCGGCAGGTCATGGAGGATTTTATTGACCGAAACAGGCTTGACGTGGTTCAAAAGCTGGAACTCACATCAAATGATGCGGTGAAGCAGGCGGTCATGGCAGACCTGGGTTATTCGATCATGCCGTTGATCGGGATTAAGAATGAATTGCAAAACGGGCTCCTTCAGATCATACCCGTACAGGGGTTACCGGTAAAGAATGTCTGGCGGCTGATCTGGTTAAAGGGAAAGCGGCATTCGCCGGTCGCAAGTGCATTTCTTCAGCATGTTAAAAGAGAGAAAGAGAAAATTGTGCAGGAAGGGTTTGGATGGTTTGGCGATTATTAAAAACCTACCAAGCGCTACGAGCCTTTGTTTTTGCTGCAGCGCCTCAGTCGACGTGAACCCGACTCTGACGCCATACTCTTGTTAGAAGCTCATGGACCTTCAAGGCCAATCACCTCTTCAAGAGCCTTTGATTTATCAGGTTCGTCACGCTGTCCCGGTAATTACGACTGATCGGTAACGACTTTGTTCCCACCCGGAGATCGTTGCCTTCAACCGATTCTATTTTGGATCGATTTACGAGGAATGATTGATGTATCTTTATAAAGTCAGTAGGGGACAGCTGACTTTGTAGGCTCTTCATCGTGAGGTAGGCAATAATCGTCTTGCGGTCGGTGTGTATAGTCATATAATTCCCGAGTACTTCAGCGTAGAGGATATCGCTCAATTCAACTTTTTCAATTCGCTTATCGCTTTTAATGAATATATATGACGGCGGCGCGGCGCTTCCGGACTGCGTTTTCATTTCATAAAAATCCTTAGCCTTTTGTACGGCCTTAAGAAAACGATGCAAGGCAAAGGGCTTCAAGAGATAGTCGATGATGTCGAGCTCGTATCCGTCGAGCGCATATTGCGGGAAAGCGGTCGTCAAGATGACCATCGACTCAAGGTGAATTCTCTTCAGCATTTGCAGGCCGGACACTTTCGGCATCTCAATATCAAGAAATATGAGGTCTGGCTGATTGTTTGCCAGAAACTCCTCTGCTTTCATCGCGCTTTCAAATTTGCCCGAAACATCGAGGTACGGCACTTGTTCGCTAAACTCCTGAAGAATTTTTCTCGCCACGGGCTCATCGTCGACTATTATGCAGCTAAGTCTTCTCATAGCATGAGTATTAACTGCACCCGGTAAACGTTGTTTTCATTTTTGATCTCAAGCTGGTAGTGGTCTTTGTATAGCAACTCAAGTCTTCGCTTGGCATTTATGAGTCCAATCCCACCCTCCGAAGATTCCCCTTCATCATAGGTGTTTTCGCAGGCAAATTGAATTTGTCCCGGTGTCTGGTTCAGAGAGATGAGGATCCGGTTAGCCTTATCGCCCCGGGAAACATATTTGAATGTGTTCTCTACGAAAGCCATGAAGATCAGGGGGGCAACCTTCATAGTGCCATCCAGGTAATTGATGTCCAGCGTTACCTGTACGTTGTCGTTGCTGCGGGCCCTTTGCAGCTCCACATAATTCCGTAGGTATTTGATCTCTTTTGTGAGGGCGATCATATCGACGTCCGCCTCATACAAGTTGTATCTCAGAAGATCAGAAAATTGCACGAGCATATTTCTAGCCAGACTATTGCCCATATCAATTGAACCGTATACCGTGTTGAGACCATTGAATAGAAAGTGGGGATTGATCTGCAAACGAAGGTATTTTAATTCTGTCTGAAGCTGATGGATGTGGCTGTTCTTTACTTGTTCCTGCTGTTCCGCCCACTTCTGCGTTATGTACAACATAGAGGTAATTACCGTGCAACACATTCCATATACGAAGTTGTCCCAAAATCCGGAGCTGGTCTTCACTAGCGGATCATGAAAAAGACTCGCATGAATGAAGTCATTATAGTGAACCATCGAAAAAGTGTACAGGAACACCAGGCCTATCAAGCCTGACGCATACGCCCCAAAGAACTTTTTCTCTAATAGATTCGGTATGAGGAGTGAGTTGTTGACAAATATCAGAAGACCGAAAATTGAGAGGTGGCTCAAAAGCGTAAACAAATAGGAAAAACAATCGAGCACACTCTCGCCTGCGTAAATCGGTTTCTCGACGACCAGCGCGCCGATATAGGCGGCAGAAAGCAGTAAATAGGCAATGCGTTTCTTGGCGAACATTGGTTTCCTGTCATGAAGATACCCATTCAATTGATAACCGGAAATACTCCTTTTTGCAGCATTCCGGATTTCCAGGAATTTTGATTAGTTATCACGCAGAATCCATTTTCTATCAGAAAAACTTGAACCGGATTCCCCGGTAATTCTCGATTTGCCCTGGTAAGCGGGAACGACAGTTGCCAAAATCAGACGTTGCAGATTTCACGGTATTGCGGCGAGTTCTGGAGAATATACGTTTATATGTCACGGGATGTTTTGTTATGTGGGTCATCCCCATATTTTTATAAGGCGAGTGAGGCAATACGTCCTGTATCCCAAAAAAATTACAATACAAACCATGAAAACGATAATACAGTTTGGTGAAAATGTCCCTGGATATGACATTCCCGTACTCAATGAACGGGAAATAAGGGCTGCTGCAGGAATATTATTTTTGGTCATTTACACTTCGCTCATGCTGATTCTGTTCAATGGAGATTTCAGGCTGGCAAAATATGCCATAGCTGTTTTTCTCGTGGACTTCATTGTCCGGGTGTTCATCAACCCGAGATTTTCTCCGTCATTGATTGTTGGTCGTATGATTGTGAGTAATCAGGTGCCTGAATACGTTGGCGCCAAACAAAAGAAATTCGCGTGGATAATCGGTGTTATTCTGTCCGGCTCCATGTTTGCCTTGCTGATTGTGGTCAATGCATACAGCCTGTTTACGGGTATAATCTGTCTCTTGTGCCTGATTTTTCTGTTTTTTGAAGCGGTATTTGGAATCTGCCTGGCGTGTAAGGTCTATCGGTTGGCCTATGGTGATAAAGCGCAGTATTGTCCGGGCGAAGTATGTAATGTTAAGTCGAGACAGCCTATCCAGCGAACATCTCCGACCCAATTGGCTATTGTGTTTGCATTTATCATGAGCATTTTCCTCATGGTCCGGTTCTTCGCACCGGTGATCAATGTCGCGCCTCATAACATGTTCGGCAGCAGTGTATCAAAGACGTCAAAGGCCGAGTAGCCATGGCATCCAACGGATCTTTAGAGGCCTACTTTGAAATATACAGAACGAATACGATAGGTCGTGGCCGGATGTTCCGCTTTCCCTCCGGTACAAAGGAAATAATCTATGCTGACTGGACAGCCAGTGCCCGTGGATACTGGCCAATTGAAAACAATTTACTGGACGAAGTAATCCCTTTCTTTGCCAATACGCACACGCAATCCACAACAACCGGAATGCTGATGACCAAGGCCTATGATGAAGCTAAAGTCACGGTCAAGGAACATGTCCACGCAAGGCACGATGACGTACTCATCTTCTGTGGTAGTGGAATGACGTCGGCCGTAAATAAACTGCAAAGGCTACTGGGCATAAGAACCCTGGAACGGTGGACGGGTTACTCCCTGAATGGAAGACTTCGGGAAATAGATGAGGCGTTGAAGCCGGTAGTGTTTGTGACCAGCATGGAACACCACAGCAATCATATCTCATGGCTTGAAACGATCGCGACGGTAGAAATTATCGATCAAACCGCAGATGGCAATGTGGACCTGGAACACTTCGAAATACTGCTGCTGGAATACAGGTCCAGACAAAATAAGATCGCTGCGGTCACTGCGTGCTCGAATGTTACCGGGATTCAGACGCCTTATCACGAAATGGCAAGGATGATCCATGCGCATGGTGGCCTATGTTTTGTAGACTTCGCCAGTTCGGCTCCTTATGTTCGGATCGATATGCATCCGGAAGAAGCTGATGCCTGTTTAGATGCTATTTATTTTTCGATGCACAAATTCTTGGGTGGCCCTGGCACCCCTGGTGTGCTTATCTTTAATCGAAAGATCTATAGTAACAATATTCCCGATCACCCAGGGGGAGGCACGATCCTGTACAGCAATCCCTGGAAGACGCGCAAATATGTGGCTGATATAGAATTACGGGAAGACGGCGGAACACCTCCCGTCCTGCAGGGAATAAAGGCCGCAATGTGCATCAAACTGAAGGAAGAGATGGGCGTCAGCAATATGCTTCGACGAGAGCAAGAGCTGTTGACGATCGCTTTCTCCCGCTTTTCGAGGATGAATAATGTTACCGTATTACAGGGAAACGCGAGTGAAAGGTTAGGCATTATCTCATTTATAGTTGCCGGAGCCCATTATAATCTGATCGTCAAATTGCTCAATGACAGATTCGGGATACAAACGAGAGGTGGATGTTCCTGCGCCGGAACCTATGGTCATCATCTGTTACGCGTTGACCAGGATCAATCTCACAAAATTTGGCGTGGTATTCAATCAGGCGACATGTCTTTCAAGCCTGGCTGGATCAGACTCTCCATCCATCCCACCATGACCAACCAGGAAATTGAGTTCATAATGGACGCTATTGAATCAGTCGTCTTCCGTTTCCGGGAATGGATGACAGACTACACCTATGACACGTCATCCAATGAGTACATTAGCAAGGAAGAGACGCCTCATACGCTAAATATCGGCGCATCACATTGCCTGGCCCAGCTGTCGCCCTGACCAGGTACCCGTTTCGGACCAAAACAACCCAAATTGCTTCGGATCGGATCAATCCAAACGTCTCTCAAGCCGCCTGAACAAAAGTAAATTCCCAGCATGCAACATTTGGGCTACTTTCGGCGTCTAGCTCTGTAAACCGGTCTTCCAATGCTCAGTAACTACCTCAAAGTCGCGATCCGCAACCTCCTCCGCCAGAAGGGCTTTTCTTTCATTAACATCTTGGGCCTTGCTTTGGGAATCACCTGCACGGCGCTGATTGGGATGTGGGTCAATGATGAACTGAGTTTCGACCGTTTTCATACTGGCTACGACCGCATGTATAGGATCACGGCCACGCTACCCGAGATGAAGGTGCATGCGGCGGTTTCGCCTGCGCCACTAGGCCTTGCGATAAAAGAAGAAATCCCCGAATTGCAGGAAGTGGTCCGCATTTCCGGTATCAATCGTGATTTGATCCAGGTGGGTGACGTAAAATTCGAAGAGAAGGGTCTCATTTTTGCTGATTCGAACTTCTTTCGGGTGTTTACCTTTCCGCTCATCAAGGGCGACCGCGAGCATGCGCTAGAGAACCCGGAAGGTATCGTCATATCCGAACGCATAGCCATGAAGTATTTCGGCAGCACTGACGTACTGGAAAAGACGATCCGGAAAAATGACAAAGAAGACTTCACCATCACGGGTGTGATGGCCAACGTGGCAGACAACTCTCACTTGAATTTTGATTTTGTCCAGCCCATGCGTTACCTGGCGCGAACGAACGACGACCTCAAGTACAACAAATGGGATAACTTCAACTGGTATACTTATATTAAGTTGGGCGACAAAGCGCAACAATCAAAATCGGCGATTGCAGACCTCGAAAAGAAGATGCAGGAAATCTATAAGAAGAACGAGTCTGTGTTGAAAGTGGGCTTCGTGTTACAGCCCCTGGCAGACGTTCACCTGTATTCGAATTTTCTGGCCGATATTCCCGGTCACGGAAGAGCACAGAACGTGTACATTTTTATGGTAGTGGCCGTATTTATTCTGGTGGTGGCCTGCCTGAATTTTATGAACCTCGCTACCGCGCGTGCGGCACGCCGCGCAAAGGAGGTCGGACTGCGCAAAGTAGTCGGTGCGATACGACCTCACCTGATGGGCCAGTTTCTCGCGGAATCTTTGGTCGTCGCATTGCTTTCCCTGTTGCTTGCTCTATTGATCATCTATCTCGTCCTTCCTTATTTTAACACCTTGGGAGGCAAGAATCTGTCGCTCGATTTCACCAACGTGCAGCTGGTCACGGGACTGTTAGGCATAACGGTAGTCACTGGATTGCTGGCCGGTAGTTATCCGGCATTTTATCTCTCCGGTTTTGTTCCTGCAGCCGTATTAAAAGGGAATTTTGCCTCTGGCGGATCCGGGAGCTTGTTCAGAAACACCATGGTGGTCATTCAGTTTGCCGTCTCTATATCACTGATCGTCGGCACGGCAATCGTCTATCGTCAATTGAAATATATTCAGCACTTGAATCTGGGGTACGACAAAGAGAATTTGTTGTATGTCCCCATGACAGGAGAGATGTGGTCGAAATACGAGACATTGAGAACCCGGCTTGAGGGCAATTCGCTGACCAGCCAATATTCATTTATATCGGACCTCCCGACTACATCATCGGGAGCAACGGTTAGCGTGTCCTGGACGGGAAAGGATCCCAACACCCAGCCGCTGTTTTACAACCTGGCCATTGATGAGAACTTCGAGGAAGTTTTTAAAGCGACGATGCTCGAAGGACACGGCTATGGCGAGAACGCTAAGGCGGATTCTTCCAATATCATTGTGAATGAAATGGCCTTGAAGACGATGGACATGCCGCTGGAGTCGGCCGTAGGGACGCGGATCAAGGTGTGGGACCGGGAGCGAACGATTATCGGTGTGGTTAAAGATTTCAATTTTAAACCCATTCAGGAGTCGATAGGACCGATGTTCCTCAACCGCAACACGTGGGGAGGTTATGCGATGATTCGTACACAGCCAGGTAAAACAGAGAATACTATTGCCGCCCTTGAGCTCATGTGCAAGGAAATCAATCCAATCTATCCCTTTAACTACAGCTTCCTTGACCAGGATATTGCGAATCTGTATACCGCGGAACAGCGGCTGGGTAGTCTGTTTAATGTCTTCGCGGCGCTGGCAATTGTCATCTCGTGTCTGGGTCTCTATGGGCTCTCTGCTTACCTCGCGGAGCGCCGGACGCGTGAGTTAGGCATACGCAAAGTGCTTGGGGCCTCAGGATTCCAGCTTGTTTACTTACTGTCGGCTACGTTTACACGTCCTATTCTCATTGCTACTGCCATTGCAGTTCCCCTCGCGTGGTACGGAATGAGTCAATGGCTAAGCGGGTTCGCTTATCACGTCGCGATCGACTGGACTATTTTTCTGATCGCCTTCCTGTCGGCATTGATCATTGCGTGGCTGACCGTGAGTTTTGAATCGATCAAGGCTGCTACGACGAATCCGGTGAACTCGCTGCGATCGGAATAGAAAATCTATAAAAATGCCAATTGTCGGTTCGTTTTGGCGCGGTTGAATTTCACATGGCCGTTGCCGATGTTTTTCCTTCAGCCCGAACCTGTCTCCGAAAAGGAACTGTCAACTGGCTTCGACTCTGGTGATCCCTTCTGGCGAAGAAAAATAGACAAGCCAACGATCGACAGAACGGCGATGAACTCACTTTGCCAGTTTTGAAATGATTCGTACCAAAAACGGGAGTGAACCAAAAACTCACGCATCGATAATGTCGGATCACCTTTGAGCAACTGCTCTTCATTGTAATTCTTCAAACTTCCACACGCATGAAGGACAAAGCTCAAAAAGAATAGTAAGACAAAGGCTGAAGACAAAGAGTTCTTATAAAATCTGAGCACCCAACCTCCTTTCTTCACTGGCCACGGTGCGTCCTTCTTTTCCGGATCCGGTTCGCGGTCTACTTCTTCTTTTTCATCCAGACTTTTGGATTCGCTTGATCCTTTTTGACGAAGCCATATAGTGAGCAATACGTACATGCCCATTTGAAGAAATTCACTCTCCCAATTTTCAAAAGTCGTTTGAATGAAATGTCCTGAGCGTAAATAGGCCGGCAACGAAATGGTCGCTGCACCCAACTCATTCAGTTCGGTATTGTGCTCTGCCATTCCGGTTATGACCTGCCCGGTAATGCTGACCAGGAATAACAGAATGAGCGCCAGCGAGAGCCCGTTTCTAAAAAAGAAGGATGATCCAGGTTTACCTTTCATGTGTGAAATGATCATTCGAGCGGCAATGATAAGTGGTTCAGTCCTGCCGGCGAAGATATCGCTGGCAGGACTGAACCCTTTCAATCTCACGCAGGCACCTTTCTGGGTGTTTCCCGTTCCCAAAAACGGTGCTGACCTATAGCAGTGATGAACTCCTTGGAAATTTTTGCGGGATTGGTGCCAATAATAACTCCATCCATTATGACGGATTCATCCTTCGGGTCTTCCTTCACCTGATCAGCAAAGTACGTTTTCTGCAAAACCTCAAGAGCATCCGTGTCAGCAGCAATAGCCTTGCAATGCTTGAACGCCTGATTAAGGAAGTGAATGGCATTGGATTCGGATGACACTGCTGAAACACTGGCTTTGCCACCCGGAACGTATACCGCGTCGTACAACACGGACGCAGCCGAGAGAAAACTTTCATTAACCTCGATGAGCCCGCTTTCCTCTGACGTAATCGTTCCAAGGTGCGGCGCGATTACCGCCGTAACAGCTCCTGCCTTTACGAGGGCAGCCTGAACCGTTGAAAGTGACTTTCCATTTACACCATCCGCAGCCAGGATGGCAACCTTGCGGGAAACAATGTTACCCTTCGGTGAGTTAGCCATGCTTAATGCTGCCGATTTGTCAATCGCCATTTTTTTGTTGATCGACTCATAGGCTTTAGGATCAGCATCGGCCGGCACACTGTGATTTAATTGTCCATTTCCTTTTTTCGACAGAGACAGGCCCAACGCCTCCGCGACAGCAGAAGCAAGTTTCCGATCTATTTGCAATAAGATGTTCAACATGCGCTCCCGGATCTCGACGACACTGACCTTGCCCAGCTCAAAGCGAAGTGCGTTGATGAGATGTTCCTTTTCAGCTTCCGATTGACTATTGAAGAAAAGCCTGGCCTG
>DATHKA010000572.1:0-4266 GCA_035489615.1 Chryseolinea sp. | reverse complement strand
ATATCAAGGAATTCGCCGCCATCAATCCAAAGGACGCCGCAGCTTTCGCCCGCCGTGGCCAGGACCTATTCCGGATGCTGGAGGCCTCAGCCAAGCCCATTATCGCAGCCGTCAATGGATTCGCCCTGGGTGGTGGTTGTGAGCTCGCTATGGCCTGTCACCTCCGCATCGCCACGCAAAACGCGCGCTTCGGACAACCTGAGGTTACGCTTGGCATCATTCCCGGCTATGGTGGAACCCAACGACTCACGCAGCTGGTCGGCCGGGGCAAAGCGCTTGAACTCATGATGACGGCAGACCTCATTTCTGCCGACGAGGCCAAGGCCATCGGACTCGTGAATCACGTGGTGGCCAATCGCGAAGAACTTACCCAGCTCTCAGAATCGATCATGAAAAAGATCTTGTCCAATGGTCGCATCGCTGTTGCGCACGTCATTAAAAGTGTGAATGCCGGATTCAGCTTCGAAGGAATGGGTTACGAAACGGAGGCCGATGGCTTTGGCGCCTGTGTGCACACGAAAGACTTTCGTGAGGGGGCGGCGGCATTCGTTGAAAAGCGCAAGCCAAAGTTCAGCGGGGAATAGCCGGCTCTGCTGCTGGGCATTTGTCCGTGAAGTAACTAATTTGCCTGTTTAAATTGACCGATTATAAGGATTGAGCGTTTACGTTAGCATCGCATCAGCAGCCAGCCGAGCCATCGCATAACGTAAGCGCCAGACGCCAACCAATGACTTTCGTTAAGGAATGAGTAAAATCAAACGCCTCGCTGGCGAGACAGTGTTGTATGGCATGGGGAGTATGCTTCCCAAGTTCCTGAACTTCCTACTCGTACGACTTCACACGGAAGTCTTTCCTCCGGACCAATATGGCGTAATCACCAAACTACTGAGTTATGTCGCCGTGTTGAATGTTCTTTACACATTCGGAATGGAAACGGCCTACTTTCGCTTTGCGACGCGTGAAGGAGCCGACGAGCGCAAAGTCTTCAATATCACACAGACCGTTGTGGTGACCATTAGTCTGGCGTTCACCTTGGGACTCATCGCGTTTGCCACCCCCATAACCAACGCGCTGGACCTTCCCGGAAGCGAACATGTAATCATTTGGATTAGTCTCATTATGTTCGTGGATGCCATCGTATCAATACCCTTCGCCCGGCTGCGGTTGCAAAAGAAGGCCAGGTTGTTTGTTATGTACCGCCTGGCTAACATTTTCGTATTGATCGGCCTCAATGTCTATTTCCTCAGGTATGCTTTCAATCCTGCCATTGGCATCAACTATATCTTTGTCGCCAACATGGTTGCCAACATGCTGTACCTGATTTTCTTTATCCGGGTGCTCCTTTCGTGGAGACCAGCCTATGATCCGGTACTGTCGCCACGCATCTTTACCTATGCCTATCCCGTTATGATAACCGGATTGGCAGGCATGACTAATGAAATGTTTTCAAGACTCACGTTAGATAGCTGGTTACCGGCAAACTTTTATCCGGGACGTTCGCCGGAATATGCCGTCGGAATTTTTGGGGCGTGCTACAAGTTCGGCATGTTTATGAACCTCACCATCCAGGCATTCCGTTATGCCGCTGAGCCATTCTTCTTTTCGAATGCAACCGACAAGAACTCTCCGACATTGTTCGCCACCATCAATCACTATTTTGTAATTGTTTGTTGCATTATATTGCTGGGAGTGTCGGTCAATATGGATCTCATTAAGTACTTCCTCGGTGATGCGGCCTACTTTGAAGGGATCGGTATTGTCCCCATATTATTATTGGGTTTTTTGTTCCTCGGTGTTTATTATAATCTATCGGTCTGGTTCAAACTTACCGATAAAACCTACTACGGAACAATCATCACCGTAGGAGGGGTAATCGTTACAATTGTGGGAAACTATTTCCTCATACCGGTGGCTGGATATACGGGCAGCAGCTGGGCTATGCTGCTTTGTTATTTCTTGATGACTGTTGCGAATTACCTATTGGGACAACGTTATTATCCAATTCCTTACCGGGTGTTTTCGGATATGGCCTATATCCTATCCACGGCCTTGCTGGTATGGGTCGTAAATCGTTTTGATTTCGGGGCACAAGTATTGAACAGCACGTTCCATTTCACCGTAGTGGCCGTATATCTTCTCGTCATATATTTGATCGAAAAGACACATTTCAAACGTTCGGCCACGTGAAATTTATGTAGGTTTAACAGTAAAAACGCTGCTCATGAATATCATTATCCCAATGGCGGGACTCGGAAAACGGATGCGTCCCCACACCCTGACAATTCCTAAACCATTGTTACCCATTGCCGGCAAGCCCATTGTTCACCGCCTGGTTGAAGACATCGCAAAGGTTTGTCCTGAGAAAATTGATAGCATCGGATTCATCATTCACCCTTCATTTGGAAAGGACGTTGAAGAAAGTCTCAAGCTGATTGCGTCGAAGGTTGGCGCAACGGGAAAGATATACTACCAGGAACAGGCGTTCGGCATTTCGCACGCGCTTCTGTTTGCGAAGGAATTGTTTAAGGGCAAAGTGATTGTCGCCTTCGCCGACACATTGTTCAAAGCCGACTTCAAGTTGGACACGACACAAGACGGCATTATCTGGGTTCAAAAGGTGGATGATCCGTCACAGTTTGGCGTGGTGCGCGTTAATGATCAGTCTGTGATCACAGAACTGGTTGAGAAGCCTTCCGCGTTCGTATCCGATCTTGCCATTATTGGTATTTATTACTTTAAGGACGGCGAAGCACTTGCGCAGGAAATGCAATACCTGATCGACAACAACATCAAGGACAAGGGCGAATTTCAGTTTACATCGGCGCTGCAAGGCCTTCAAAAGAAGGGAGCACAACTGGTACCAGGTCAGGTAAGCGAGTGGCTCGATTGCGGGAACAAGGACGTAACGGTTCAAACCAATCAGCGTTATCTCGACTTTATCAAGACGCAACAGCTGGTATCTGCCAACGCGAAAGTGATCAATTCAGTAATTATTCCTCCCTGTTATGTAGGCGATGGTGCCGTCATCGAAAATTCTGTCATCGGGCCTTATGTGTCCGTCGGTGAAAAGACGCGGATCGTCGACAGTCGCATCAAGAATTCCATCATTCAATCCGAATCCGTCGTGTCGCGTGGCATGCTGGAGAACAGCATGTTGGGGAATTTCGCTACCTTTGAAGGTTCAAGCCAGGATCTCAGCCTGGGCGACTACAACGCAGTAAAAGGAACGTGAAAACAAGAGTCTTCAATAGGATATTACTTTGCACACTAACCTTCGCGTTGGTCATTTCATTTCAGGCGTCGGCGCAACGAAAAAAGAAATCAGGAGATGAAGCGCAGGCGTCCGGTATAAAACTAAGAGAGGCAGAGTTTTACTTTACGGAGGGTGAAAAATTCTACATCCTCGAAGACTACGCCAAGGCGTTGCTGTACTATCAGCGGACGCTGGAGATCACCCCCGACAACGCCACCGTCCATTATAAGGTCGCCGACGTGCTGGCCCATAGCACTAAGCAAGAAGATCTCCTGAAAGCTTCCCTGAGTATTGAAAACGCGCTCAGACTCGAACACAAAAACAAATACTTCTATTTGCTCGCGGCCAACATTTACAATTCGATGACCGCATATGACAAAGCAGCCGCTACGTATGAAACGATGCTGAAAGAGGTCAAGGGAACGGAAGAATACCTCTTCGAGCTCGCGACAGTATATCAATATGCCGGCAAAAAAGATGAGGCCATTAAGACTTATAACCGTGCTGAGGCAGCACTCGGAATAAACGAAGTTTCCTCGATTCAAAAACTCCGGCTATACCTGGAACAGGGCAAGACGAAAGAAGGAATCGCAGAAGGTGAAAAGCTGATTCGTGCATTTCCCGGCGATGAGAGATTCGCCATGGGGTTTGCCGAGGCACTTTCGCAGCAGGGCATGCGCAACGAAGGCATTACACTGCTGGAGAAGTTTGTGGCCGAAAATCCCCATGCAGGGCCGCCCAACATGCTGCTTGCCGGACTCTATCGGGATAACAAGCAGGAGGCCAAGGCACGTCCGCTGTTGCTGCAATTGTTCGATGACCCAACCATAGAGGTGGGCAGCAAGCTGATCATTCTTGGTTCATACAGCAACGAACTAAACCAGGGGCGTGCAAAAGGACAAAGCGACCCCGACAAGGAGGCATTCGCCCTTGAGTTGTTTGCCAAACTGGCCCAGTCAAATCCGGCAGATGCAAACGTTCATATTATCGGGGGAGATCTGTACTTATCAACC
>DATHKA010000571.1:0-6425 GCA_035489615.1 Chryseolinea sp. | reverse complement strand
GGTTCCTCACAGTCGAATGCCTCCGGAGATAAAAGTCAGGATAACAATGGGGGTGTCGTAGACTATTGGATCATACGAATCGATGACCTGGGAATCAAAGTCTGGGACAAAACTTTTGGGGGCGATGCAGATGATTACCTTGGTACGGTGACTCTTGCCGCAGACGGCTTTCTACTCGGTGGAGGTTCCAACTCTAATATTTCAGGCGATAAGAGTGAGGACAGCAAAGGTTTTAGTGACTTCTGGATCATAAAAGTTGATATGCAGGGGACCAAAGTATGGGACAAAACCATAGGGGGACCTGGTGTAGACAATTTTGCTTCTATCATTCCCGCCTCTGGTGGCGGATATCTGCTGGCTGGAAATGCACAGGTAATTAAGATCGATGCTGACGGAAACATAGTATGGGATAAAAACTATGCGGGAAACCTTGAGGAGCAATTTACCAGCATCGTCTCTGTTCCTGACGGGGGCTATCTATTGACGGGTGTGGTATTTTCTGATGCAACCAGGAGTGACTTCTGGGTAACAAAACTTGATACTCATGGCAATAAAGTCTGGCATAAGATCATAGGAGGAAGTGGTAATGATCTAGCTAGCGCCGCCGCCGTCGCGTCCAGTGGAAAATTTCTCGTAGCTGGATATTCTGATTCTGATGTTTCCGGAGATAAAAGTGAGAATAGCAGGGGCGGGTTTGACTACTGGGTCGTTGCCCTTAAGGCGCCGAACCATCCGGTGGTTACGAGCCTTACCTTGATGAATGCGCATACGGATCGGGAAATCCAAGAACTAAAAGATGGGGATGTCATCAACCTGACCGAGTGCGGCAACCTGTTAGACATTCGGGCGAACATCACGGCTGATAAGATCACTAAGGTCTCCTTTAATCTCAATGGACCGGTCACGCATCAGCAAACAGAAACGGTATCTCCCTATGCGCTGTTTGGTGATCAGGATGGAAACTTCTTTGGTAAAAAGCTAGTGCCCGGGGCGTATAGGCTGACAGTTACACCCTACGTGAATGGTATCAAAGGGGCCGTCCATACCATTTCATTTACAGTCATAAAAGGTGCTTCATTAAAGGAGGGGCGTCTGCAGGTAGAGGTGTATCCATTGCCTGCCTCAGGTGTGATCAATATCCGGCACGAGGGAAGAATAGAACAGGCTCAGATGACCCTGCTCGACTTTAACGGAAACGTTCTGTTGAATCGACCTTTGAGCCAGGAGTCGATTGAACAACTGGATGTGAGTAAATTCCGAAAGGGCATCCATTATCTTAAAGTAGCAAGTCCTGAAGGATTGCAGATCATCCGGATAGTAGTAGAATGAGAAAAGCTAAAGAAGCCGGAAATATTAAGTAGAAAGCCGGGTATTTCGCCCGGCTTTCAATAGTCGTTGACAATCCTTCACAGCAGGATGCAAATTCCTAGTCTTCCTCGCCTGCCGCCTCAATGTTCACGGCCGTTTCGGCTACGTCCGTGAGGGTCTCATCTGCGGTTTTTTCTTCTTCAAGTATTTCAGCCAATATTTCCCCGGCATCGTCCATGCCAAGTGTAATGGCAAATGATACCAGCGTCCCGTAAGAGGCAATTTCGTAATGCTCAATCTTTTGAGCGGCCGAGATAATGGCCGCATCACGCATAACACCTTCATCCGACTCTTCCATTAATTCCTCAGCCTCTTTAATAAGGCCTGCCATTGCCTCGCATTTTTTTGCAGTGGCTTCCTTGCCAAGCAGCGCAAATACTTCCTCGACGCGCTTCACTTGTTCTTCAGTTTCAGCCAGGTGGTCTTCCAATGCGGCGACAAGCTCTTCCGAAGTGGCCTTTTCTACCATTTTAGGGATGGCTTTTGTAAGCGCTTTTTCGGCCCAATAAATATCTTTCAATTCATCCTCAAACAGTTTAGCGAGTTTTGAGCTGAGCTCAGTATTGCCTTGGCTGGGGGTCTTTTTTGTGGTTTTCATAACATTTGGATTTTGTTTCGTCACCGTTGTTCAATCGAGATGCCAAAGCGGCGTGGCTAATCTCGGCTCCATTGCCGTAAATAATACTGGCGTCGTGGAAAAAAATTCACGTTTGTAGTGATTTCTCCAGTTCCCGGATGAAGCTATTGTGTGCGCCTGTCAAATAAATAAGGCTGCCCTGGCGCGGCGTGAAATTTGAAGGGTCAGGAATAGAAATATTTGACATTGATCATCATGAAAAGCACAGATGAAAAAAAACGCGGCCCCAAGGACAGGGACTACGTGAACAAAGGTCAGGAGCATGAAGTGAAGTACGAACCTAAGAGAAAAGCGCCTGCTAAAAAATTCGGCGATTCGAAGTAAAGTATAACCGCTGCGCCTTTTGTAGACAAGGGGTCGGACATCGGTTCGGCCCCGCCTACAAGGACTTGCCCAATAAGATTTGTCCCGAATACCGAAGCCATGAATACGAAACAATGGCAAACCTCTGTTGAGGAAATTGCCAATATCATTTTTTACTCGGCTGACACTGACCTCAACGACATTTTACGGTGCATAGTTGACGCCGGCAGATATGACGTTAGACAATTGTTCCTGCAAATATCATCGAGTATTAATAGCTCCATCCCGTATCATTTGAGATCAGATGCCACCACGGGTGCAGAAAGACGCCTGTTCCTACAAGATAAGATCAAACTCGAATTGACCTATTACGCGATACATTCGGAGTTAGTGTAGCACTTGCTGCGTAATAACGCAACCGACTGGTTAGTTCTGTAGCGATTTTTTTGTGCTTAACCCGTGCTCGACTCCTTAATTGGTACCCATTCATCTGCCTTTATTTTTCCTTTATGGACGGTCTGCCGTAGGTTGACGAGTTAAATCCCCAATTGTATGAAATCCCGACCTCATGGCAGAGGGCCGGTGCGGTTGCAGGCGTGGGTGAATTAAGGAATCATCCTCGCTACGAAACTGGCATGGTAGTGCATGCACCTGATGGGGATAGAATATCCACTGCTATGAAAAAGGTAAGGAGAATGAATAAGGGGGTTAAGATTGTGCTCATTATAGCCGCGGCGTTGATAGCGGTCCGTTTGGCACTACCTTATGTTGTGTTGAGGTATGCGAATAAGACACTTTCATCGATGGATGGCTACTACGGCCATGTGGAAGATATTGACATCGCGCTAATCAGGGGGGCATATCGGATAGATAGCATTTATATTAACAAGCAGGACAGTGTTACCGATAAACAAACACCGTTTTTTTCAGCGAGTGCCATTGATTTGTCCGTTGAATGGAAGGCGTTGTTCCATGGTGCACTGGTCGGTGAATTGATTTTTGAAAGGCCGAGAATGCGCTTCAGTAAAGATAAGGTTGAACCAGCGGATGTTAAGAATGATTCCACAGACTTCAGGGAACTGAAGAAGGATTTTATGCCCTTGCAGGTCAACCGTGTTGAAATTATTGACGGCAGACTTCAATACATCGATCAAACGAGCAATCCAAAGGTTGATATTAGCATGACCGATATGCACGTGGTGGGTCTGAATTTGCGCAACAGCTACGATTCCACGACGTTGTTACCAGCAAAAGTGATAGCACGTGCCAATGTGTATGAAGGGGAGTTTAGCTTCAATATGAATCTTAGCCCCCTGGCTGAACGTCCCACGTTTGACCTAAATGCTGAAGTCAAGAATACAAACCTTGTGTTGCTGAATGACTTCTTTAAAGCCTATGCGAAGTTGGACGTGAACAAAGGCAATTTCGGGATGTATACCGAGGTTGCAGCAAAAGAGGGGAAGTTTAAGGGATATGTCAAACCCATTATTAAAGATCTTGACGTACTAGGGGAGGAGGACCGTGACGACAATGTTTTTAGAAAGCTTTGGGAGGGGCTTGTCGGGGGCGTTGGTCAGATATTTAAAAACCAACCGAAGGATCAAGTAGCAACAAAGATTCCGTTTGAAGGTGACTTGAATAGTCCCGATGCAGATGTCTGGGTAACGGTTGTTAATGTGCTGCAAAATGCTTTTATCCAGGCCATCCAGCCCTCGATTGACAACGAGATCAATGTTGCGTCTATTGGTCAAAAGGAAGAGAAGAAAGGTTTTTTTGAGCGGCTGTTTGACGGTGATGAGTCGAAGGATGAAAATAAGAAAACAGCCCAGGCAAAAGAGGACGACGACAAAAAAAAGAAAGAGGATAAGAAGAAGGACGATAAGAAGAAACGCAAAGAATCGCGATAACACCCTGGGTCAGGCCGGCCTGTTATTTGTTGGAATGCTTATATGAATCGCGTCAGCTCATTCTTAAAGTCTTTCTGGGAACTTCTCAAGGGTACGTTTCCCAAATGGTGGGAGCGGAGTCCTTTCAATAACAGTGTTATCATTGCTTACTATACGATCTTTTCATTACCGGGGCTCCTGGTTATTGTGATCAATCTGGCCGGGATAATATTTGGCGCGGAAGCAGTTACCCATCAGATCAGCGGACAGATCAGCGGTATGGTAGGACAGAACACGGCAAAGGATATTGAGGCCATCATTTCTGAGAGCAGCAGGCAAGACGGCACTGTTCTTTCAACGGTACTCAGCATCGCTATTTTGCTATTCGGTGCCACGGGTGTCTTTTATCAGCTGCAGCAGATTCTGAATCAAATGTGGGAGGTGAAACCCAAGCCGCGCGGAAAGCTTTTTAAGCTGATAAAGGACAGGGTATTCTCATTTGGTCTTATCTTGGTGGTGGGCTTTTTGATGCTCGTATCACTCATCCTATCAGCGGCGCTCAGTGCGGTGAGTTCCTGGGTCGGCAGTCACATTTCAGATTCGATGAACGTATTGTTTGTAATCTTAGACTTTATTGTCTCGCTATTGCTGACGGCACTTTTATTTGCCGCAATTTTTAAATTCTTACCCGACGCTAAGATTCGTTGGAGAGACGTCTTTCCAGGGGCTGTACTTACGGCAATTCTTTTCGTACTCGCTAAGTTTGCGCTGGGCATATATTTTGGAAAAAGCGATCCAGGTTCGGCTTATGGTGCAGCGGGTACAATAGTATTGATCATGCTTTGGGTGTCTTATGCGGGGCTTATTGTTTTATTCGGCGCTGAGTTCACACGTGAGTATGCTGAGAGATACGGGCGACATATCGTACCCACGGAGGCTGCTGTCTCAACCGCTGACCACGATTCGGTGCATACCGACTTATCCACTATGGAGCGAAAATCATGATCGTATCCGCTGTCCGGAAGGGCTAGCTTCTGGTCCAGCTTGAGTGCACCAGAGTGCAATATCGATTTTTTGCCAATTTTATATTCACCTCTGATCCGTTGCAACTTTTTTTCTGCAAGACGTGTCTAATAGACGTACCGAAATGTACAGTCCACAGGTGGCGGAGAAACGAGGCGATTTGAAAAGAACTTTACCAGGATCTGATTTTTGAATCTATGAATTGACCATCGCAAGGACGCGACGTCAAAATGTGTTTGCCGTATGGCAAATGCCCGGTAATTATTTTTTCAAATTAAACAACAATAAGCATGTCAAATCTTCGCAAAGTATTTCGCTTGGGTACCTTCGGCGTATTGGCGTCGTTAATCATCAGCACAACGAGCTGTGACTTCAATGACGATAACAACGGTCAGCCTACTTCCGTCGCTTACGTATCCATCTATAATGCCATTCCGGATGCGCCCGAGCTGGACATCACGGTAGATAACCGAATGATCAACCCAAGAGCGTTTGAGTTCGGTGATAATACTTACTATCAGAATTTTTATCCCGGCCAGCGAGCGTTCCAGATCACACCGTACGGCGCTAACAATGTTGTAACCGACACAACTGTTACCCTGGTGGATGGAAATGCCTATTCGTTCTTCATGGTGGATGAATACAGTAAGGCACAGATCCTCATAACGAACGATAGCGCAGCTGTAGGGGAGGAAGGAAAAGTAAAGGTGAGACTGATCAATCTTTCACCCGATGCATCGCCCGTATCGCTTAAGCTCAAGGATGGTGAAAACACGCTGATAGAGAATCAGCCGTTCAAGAACGCTTCATCTTTCCTGGAGCTTGATCCGGGTACTTTCGACTTTGAGATCGTCTCATCAGGTGGCGAACCGTCTATCTTGATTCCGAATATTGATCTGCAGTCAGGTGCGGTACGCACGATTGTCGTCCGCGGCTACCGAAATCCACCAGCTGGAAATACCAATGCTATCGGCGCGGAATTAGTTCGGAACTAGCACGTCCGGAACCTAGAACACCTGGAGCTGCACGCGTCTGCTCCAGGTTCATTGCGCATTCATGGCTTAACTTCCTCCGTCGGGTTCATCCCAATGCGCGCGCATGGTCCGCTTTACAACTTCGGATATTCGCGAAAACAGCTCGTCGAATTCGGGGTTCTCGCTCCGCTCACGTGTGCACATTTGTTCTATCGACCACCGTTGGTCATATAG
>DATHKA010000570.1:0-12392 GCA_035489615.1 Chryseolinea sp. | reverse complement strand
TCCCTGGCCGCGGGCGTTTATATTCTTCGTTTCACGATTGAAAACAAGACGGTTACCAGGCGCGTTGTTGTTTACTAGAACTGTCCGTAGTCTCACTGTCTCATCTGCCATTTCGCTTCACTGGTTTTGAGCTTTAAATACATCGGATGTTATAATGACCCGCCTAAACCGACCGTCGATGAAAATGGAAATCCCATAGCAACGAAAAAATGGAAGGCGGGTAAGGTAGCTGAAAAGATCTTGCTGATCAGGGAGGAGATAAAGCCTTGCGTAGCCAGGCAGGTCTTTCGCAACGGCAGTTTCAGTAAAATTCTATATCATTGGCGATGGCTTACGCATTCATTTTTGATATGGACGGGGTGCTCATCGATAGCAATCCTACTCACAAAATCGCGCTTCAGCAGTTCTGCCGCGAACACGGCTTTGAACTCACTGAACAACAATTAAGGGAAAAGATTTACGGCCGCACCAACCGCGACTGGCTACTGAATCTGTTTGGCAACCTGACTGACGAAACAGTCCGCCGCTACGCCGAAGAGAAGGAGGCCCTTTTCCGCAAATTGTACACTGACATCAGGCCACTCGATGGCCTGCTCACTTTTTTGAAGAAAATGGATGAGATGGCAATACCGCGGGCTATTGCGACTTCCGCGCCGCGGGCGAATGTCGACTTTACCCTGGAGCATACCGGTATCGGTCCGTTCTTTCAGACCATTCTGGATGATTCGTTTGTGAGCAAGGGAAAACCGAACCCCGAAATCTATCTCAAGTCGGCGGCAGCATTAGGTATCGACCCTCGAAATTGCGTTGTTTTCGAGGATTCGTTGTCCGGCGTAAAGGCAGGCAAGGCGGCCGGGTGCAAGGTGGTCGGCCTTACGACAACCCACACAAACGAGGAACTCTCGGAGACAGACTTTAACATTGACAACTTTAATATAGAGGCGAAATCGATCCTGAAACGCCTTTTTTGATGAATGTGAGGCAATTATTCAAAATCGCGTTGGAATATTAACGTCGAATTTGCGATATTTGCAGTCCCTTTTCAAAAGGGGTCAATTAAATCAATAGCGGACATGGCACGAGTTTGTCAAATTACGGGAAAGCGGCCTCAGGTGGGAAACAACGTTTCGCACGCTAACAACAAGACTAAGAGGCGGTTCCTTCCCAATCTCCAGAAGAAGCGTTTTTACATTCCTGAAGAAGGAAAATGGGTTACTTTGAAGGTCAGCACGAAGGCGCTGAAGACCATTACAAAGTATGGTATTACGGCGGTGATGAAAGAAGCAAAAGCTAAAGGCCACCTGGTATTATAATAGTAGTAATCTGGTACAATCAAGAAATTAAGGTATCATGGCAAAGAAAGGTAATAGGATTCAGGTGATTATGGAGTGCACGGAGCACAAAACCACGGGCATGCCGGGCATGAGCCGTTACATCACCACAAAGAACCGTAAGAACACTACTGAGCGCCTCGAGCTCAAGAAGTACAACTCGGTTTTGAAGAAGTACACAGTTCACAAGGAAATCAAGTAACATATGGCAAAGAAAGTAGTTGCGTCCCTTAAGAAGACCGACGGAAAAAGCTATGCAAAGGTGATCCGCGCGGTGAAGTCAGAAAAGACTGGTGCCTACACCTTCAAGGAGGAAATTGTGTCCTCTGACCTCGTGAAAGAGGTTTTGGCCAAGAAATAATAAGAATTTTGCGCAAGCAGTTGAAAAGTCCCGTCGTCGGGACTTTTTTTGTTTGGGTTCTACGCTATCGTTTTAACGTCAACGCCTCGACTATGTCTTTTTTAGGAAACCTGTTTTCGTCTGAAAAGAAGGAGTCACTCGATAAAGGACTTCAGAAGACCAAAGAAAGTTTCTTTGGTAAACTGGGCAAAGCCATTGCGGGTAAGGCAACCGTTGATGACGAGGTTCTTGACAACCTCGAAGAAGTGCTCGTCGCCTCCGATGTGGGCGTACCTACGACCCTTAAGATTATTGAGCGGATCCAGGAACGCGTGGCCCGCGACAAATACCTGGGCACGTCGGAGCTGAACAGAATTCTTCGCGAAGAGGTGGCGGCGTTGCTTGCCCAGAACAACGCGGGCGATGTGAAAAACTTTGACATTCCTTCCGGGATAAAACCGTATGTCATCATGGTCGTCGGTGTAAATGGGGTTGGGAAAACAACCACCATCGGAAAACTCTCGGCACAATTCAAGAAGAACGGCAAGTCTGTGCTGCTGGGAGCGGCCGATACTTTTCGCGCGGCAGCGGTCGAACAGCTTAAGCTTTGGGGGCAGCGTGTAGGTGTACCGGTAGTTGCCCGCGGCATGAATACGGATCCTTCGGCTGTAGCCTTCGATGCGGTCAAAGAAGGGTTCGACAAAGGTGTGGATGTGATCATCATCGACACGGCTGGCCGTTTGCACACGAAAGTGAACCTCATGGCGGAGTTGACGAAGATTAAACGCGTTATGCAAAAGGTAATTCCGGATGCGCCCCACGAGGTACTGCTCGTGCTCGACGGCAGCACAGGTCAGAACGCAATGGTGCAGGCACGCGAATTCACTAAGGCAACCGACGTTACGGCCCTCGTGATAACCAAACTCGACGGCACGGCAAAGGGGGGTGTCGTGATCGGCATCTCCGACGAATTCAAGATTCCCGTGAAATACATTGGTGTTGGGGAAAAGGTTGATGATCTCCAGACCTTCAACAAGGCCGAGTTTGTCGACTCACTATTTAAGGGTGGGTAACGGGGGCGTTTTCCGAACGGGTATTCTGATGAAGAGTTGATAGTTGAAGCCCCAATAAGAATCTTTATCCGCGCGGCCGTATCCCGGCACATCACTCGGCAACATCACCGGCGTATCGCCCATTTTCAATGCAAACTTAAGACGGGCCGTGTAGCCCAGCCAGAAGATGCGCCATATCCTAACGCGTAGCCCGGTCGTTAGCTCAACCCAGCCTGCAGGAACATTCTGATTCGCAACGAATTGATCGAGCGTACCCCATACCGGATCATCTGACCTGACGGTCATGCGCTCCGTGAACGTCGATCTTGCGTAACGGAGCCCCAGAAAGAACATGTTACGGTCCGGATCCTTTTTCAGGAAATTAACATCGGCGCCAATGCGCCAGTAATTACCTGTGTTGGAATAGTCGGCCTGTCCTTCTGAATGGAAGTTTCGCTCCCAATGTCCATAGTCAATTGCGAGAAAATAGCGGTAAAAATCCACGTCAGCATTGAATTCCCAGCCATTGAACGTGTCGTCGATTGGCGTCCGGACAAATGAAATCAAATCCGTTCCCACGCGAACACCGGTGGGCATGTAGCTCGGTTTGATTTTGACCGTGTCCTTGTCTTTGTCATCGTCCTGCCCATCCGCGCGAGAAACAAAACAAAGGGTCACTATCGACAGCAACAATATTTCAGGGCGTAATCTCAAGGTTGATTCTTGGTAAATCGTAAATGCTATCTTCCTTTACCGTTACCGTCGCGAAATTGGTCTCCCCAGCGACATTCGTTATTCTATCTATGAAAGTTTGTTCACCACAAAATTCAAATCTCTGCCTGGTGGTGGTTCGGTAAGATACCATCAGGGTTCTTGTCGCTTCATTTGCATATACAAAATCAAACGTGGTTGTGTCCCGTTCCTGAACCAGCGGAAGCAAAATGCTGCTAATTGTGTCGTTTACCGTAAAGAGTGTGCCGCTCAATTCCCGCACCGAAATTGTTTTCACGATTACATCGCTCAGAAAATCCACATACACGAGATTCGTCCGGGGGCACCTGAATAGTTCAAGGTTAGTCGTCGTCGGATTTGTCGGTACGCTATTCAGAATGCGAACTGAATCAAAGTCGGTCGAAGGAACAGCGACGTCAGTGAACACGTGTCTTTCACCACAGTCCTCCGACACAAACTGCACCCGCGCGAGATACGATAGGTTAAGGGCCTTCTCTAACAGAAGTTCTGGGCCAGGAGCGTCTGCAGGGGCATAATAACCGCTGAATAAAAAGCTGGTTTCGCTAGCATAAGGATTCAATGGCAGTCCTATTTCGGTCGTCACAAGCGGCTTCTCCAGAACCTCCCCGGCCCCAGGACTTTGAACCGAGCTCAGGTACACACGGTCAGTGCCACCCCCAATAATTTTGAATACCACTCCTAAATAATTGTTGTTGAGTTGATAACAGTCCGGTTGGTCGAGGCAGGAAACGGCAACTATAGAGAACAAAAAGAACCAGCTTAATCTCTTCATGGTTATCAACGCGGCTGTAAAGATAAGTTAACAGGTCAAAGGCCAAATTCCGGATCGGCCAATTTTTAGTACTTTTGCGGCAGTATCCGGAGAGAAGCCTTGGGGGTAATCGACTGATAAACAGTAAGTAAGGATTGAGGCACCATTTCAACAGCCGGTATGGGCTATGCAAATACCCGACCAGTTAGGCGGAAATGGCCCCTTGGCCACCGGACAGAGCGCAAATGAAAACGAAGGGCAACAAAAACACGAAGGTAAACATCGTCACATTGGGATGTTCCAAGAACCTGGTCGACTCCGAGGTGCTGCTTACCCAGCTGCGCGGAAACGGCATCGACGCCGTTCACGAGTCTGAAACCGACGACGCCAGCATAGTGGTTATCAACACGTGTGGCTTCATTGACAATGCCAAGCAGGAGTCCATCGATACGATCCTTCGGTACGTGGATGCTAAAGAAGAGGGTATCGTGGACAAGTTATATGTTACGGGATGCCTCTCGCAGCGATACAAGGACGACCTGGAGAAGGAGATCCCCGAAGTAGACGCATGGTTTGGTACGCGCGACCTTTCGCGGATGTTGAAGGTGTTCAAGGCAAACTACAAACACGAGTTGGTAGGCGAGCGAATCCTGACCAATCCAAGCCACTTTGCTTATCTGAAGATTTCGGAAGGCTGCGATCGGCCTTGTTCATTTTGCGCGATCCCCCTGATGCGCGGCAATCACATTTCAAAACCCATTGAGGAGTTGGTGAAGGAAGCCAAAAGCCTGGCCAAGAGCGGTGTAAAGGAACTGTTGCTGATCGCGCAGGATTCTACGTATTACGGCCTCGACCTCTATAAAAAGAGAAATCTCGCAGATTTGATGCGACACCTTTCCGATGTTGACGGCATCGAATGGATACGGTTGCACTACGCCTACCCTGCCGGCTTCCCGCTCGAAGTGCTTGACGTAATGGCCGAGCGCAGCAACATTTGCAAATACATCGACATTCCTCTTCAACACGGTTCTACGCAGATGCTCAAGCTAATGCGTCGCGGTATTACGCGTGAAAAGACGGAAGAATTGCTGTCGACGATTCGCGACAGGGTTCCGGGTATCGCCGTCCGCACCACCATGATCGTAGGTCATCCCGGGGAAACGGAAAGGGAATTTGAAGAGCTCGTCGGCTTCGTGGAGCGTTCGCGCTTCGATCGCCTGGGTGTGTTTACCTATTCACACGAAGACAATACACACGCCTATTCGATGGCCGACGATGTTCCCGCAGAAGTGAAACAACAGCGGTTGGAGGATCTGATGGAGATTCAGCAGGACATCTCACAGGAGCTCAACCAGGCCCGGATCGGCAGGACGTTCAAAGTGTTGATCGATCGGAAAGAAGGTGGTGAATATATTGGCCGCACGGAGTTCGATTCTCCCGAGGTCGACAACGAGGTGATCGTACTGGATCGCGACAACTATCTGAGAATCGGCGACTTCCAGCAGGTGCACATCACCGACGCATCGGAATTCGACCTCACCGGCGAAGTGGTAACTACACCTCAGGTATAATACTTCAACCCAAACCGCGAAATTGTCGTTATTCGAAAAATGCTCACCAGTCCTGCCACCAACCCTTGTTGTCAACATGCAGCTAGATAAGGTCTCGCTTGCTGACGCGCACGCCTTCAGCCCCTTCTTCCTTGATTACATTTCCAATAAAGAGACGCTGCAGCCCTTTTACAATCGCTTCCCGCATATCGAAAACTTTCCGGATCAGATAAACGAGAAACTGCCGTCTTTCCCGGCTGGCAATCGTGCCGTGCTCGTGCAAACGCTCAGGGCACAATACGATGGATTCAAAATAGCACCGTTGCTGGACCAGCAAATATCGTCGCTGGCCGATGCCAGGACCTTTACCGTAACCACCGGCCACCAACTGAATATATTCACCGGTCCTCTGTACTTCATATTCAAGATAGTGACGGTGATCAACACTTGTAAGCGTCTGAAGGAGCAATACCCTGCGTACAATTTTGTGCCCGTGTACTGGATGGCCTCTGAGGATCACGACTATGACGAGATAAAGTACTTCCGGTTGAACGGAAAGAAATACGTTTGGGAGACGAATCAAACCGGTGCTGTAGGACGCTTCAGCACGAAGGGCCTGGACAAACTCGCTAATGAAACAGGCGGCGATGGCTCGCTCTTCCGCGAAGCGTATGCAAAGCGCAAGACGCTGGCTGCGGCAACCCGTCACTATGTCAATGAATTGTTCGGCGCCCAGGGATTGGTGGTGATCGATGCCGACGACCGGCAATTCAAGAGGGAGTTTGCTTCCGTGATTCGGGAGGACGTTTTGGAGCAGGTTAACAAGCCGCTGGTTGACAAGTCCAACGAAGGGCTACACGCACTTGGATACAAAACACAGGTTTTCTGTCGGGATATCAACTTCTTCTACCTTCATGAGGGAATCAGGAGCCGACTAGAGTCATCCGGCGATCGATACAACGTAGTCGACACCGACATTTCGTTTTCCCGCCAAGAAATTGAGCAAATGATCGATGAGAAGCCGGAGCGGTTCAGTCCCAATGTCATTTTGCGTCCTTTGTATCAGGAAATGATTCTTCCCAACATCGCGTATGTCGGTGGCCCCGCTGAAGTAATATACTGGCTGCAACTTCAGGACGTGTTTAAACACTTCGGTGTGCCTTTCCCTATGCTGATGCCGCGGAACTTCGGTATGGTGATCGACCACGAGGTTCGACGGAAGTGGGCAAAGACAGGGCTGGAGTTAAAAGATCTCTTCGAAGAAAAGAATATTCTTTCCACCCGTTGGGTACTTGCTCATACCCCGCACGATCTCTCTGTTGCCACGGACCGGACTGCCCTGGACGAACTGTTTCGTTCGATGCGCAAGCGCGCCGAAAGCATCGATCCGACGCTCGGACCGTTTGTCGCCGCCTCGGCAAAACGCGCCCTGACCAGTCTGGAAAAGATCGAGCACAAAATGCTTCGGGCGGAAAAACGACGCCAGACCGACAAGCTCCGGCAGATCGAAGAAGTGAAGGACACGCTGTACCCGGCAGGCAATCTGCAGGAACGCACAGATAATTTTCTGAACTTCTACCAGCGGGATCCCGCTTTCATAGAACGACTGGAGGAGCATTTCGATCCGTTCGATTATCGGTTCAATATCTTATCTTACACGTCTGCCTGACCTGAACTTAATCGCATGACCAAGGAGGAACTAAGAGATATCTACCTGAAACAACGGCTCGCGCTCTCCGACCAATCATGCTCGATCATGAGTCACACAATTTCCGAAAAGTTCATCGAAAAGTTTGATCTGGACCATCTCAACGTGTTGCACTCGTTTATTCCGTTGACCAAGAACAAGGAGCCCGACACGTGGATTATTATCGACTGGATACGGACCAAGTATCCTGATGTTCGAATATCACTTCCACGCGCGGTGATCAAAACCCGGCAGTTACAGAACTTCTATTTTGACAACCGTTTTCCCCTGAAGAAAAATAAGTGGGATTTGGAAGAACCAACGCAAGGCGAAGTCACGGCGTTATTCGATATAGATCTCGTGATTGTACCCTTGGTTGCCTTTGATAAGAAGGGCAATCGCGTCGGTTATGGAAAGGGCTTTTACGACAAGTTTCTGGCCCAATGTCGGCCCGATTGCAAGCGTGTAGGCCTATCGTTCTTCGAAGCTGTCGACAGCATCGATGACCTCAACACGCTCGACGTACCGCTCCATCATTGCATCACACCAAAGAATTTCTACACCTTTTAGGCGTAGGGTTGAGGAGCCGCATTAGATCTCCGGCTCTTGCTGGCTGAGGCAATGAAAAGATCCCAAGCCCCAGATCACGTCAACGGAATCAATTCCAATCACCTTCCGGTCTTTGAAACACTCTTCCAGGAGCTTTAACGCGACGGGATCATTGCGCTTGTCTCTGAAGGTAGGTACAACTACATGACTATTCGAAATATAGAAATTCGCATATGAAGCGGGCAGTCGCATGCCTTCATATACCAGCGGCTCTGGCATCGGCAATTCCACAACGTTCATTTGCTTGCCGTCCAGGAGCCTCATCCGCTTGAGTTCTCGCAGGTTATCGCGCAATGGCACATAGTTGACGTCCTGGCGGTTCGTTTCAACCACGGTTACCACGGTATCCGCGTTTACAAATCGCACGAGGTCGTCAATGTGTCCATCCGTGTCATCGCCGGCGATTCCGTCTCCGAGCCACAATACCTGTTCGACGCCGTAGAATTGAACGAGGTACGATTCAATCTGCTTTTGATTGAGTTGAGGATTGCGATTCGCATTGAGCAAACACGATGTAGTCGTAATGACAGTACCCTTGCCGTTGAAATCAACCGATCCTCCCTCCATAACAATCTGTGGGTAGAACACGGGAAGATTGAGCTTTTCGGCGATCAGCGTGGGGATGTTATCATCCAGGTCGAAAGGAGGATACTTGTTACCCCACGCGTTGTATCCCCAGTCAACTATTATTTTCTTATGATCGGCCGTTGGATTCAACAGGAATGCAGGGCCATGATCGCGGCACCAGGCATCATTGGTTGGATGGAAGAAAAAGGCAACCCTGGCCATATCGGCGCCAGCCTTTTCAAGGTGGCGGGTGGCCTTCTCCTTCATTTTTTCGTCCAGCACATTGATATTCACCATCTCTCCGTCGGAGACGGCTTTTATGAACTGGGCATAAATCGGGTATATGGTCTCGATCTTTCCCGGCCAGGATTCATGCTTGTGCGGCCAGCTCAGCCACGTGGCCGCGTGGCGCGCAAACTCAGCGGGGAATGTATATCCTAATTCTTTTGGCGTGTGGCTATCTTCGATTCCAAGTGTGTGGAATTGTAGTTGCTGTTGCTTCGTATCTTGATTCATCTTCTGGAGAGGGATTTGGCGCCCCAATGGGCAAAAGTGCGCTAACCTTAAAAATTTCCTCTGCAAAGCTACACAAAAAAGAGCGGCGTATGAAGATGAAGGAGATCGGGGTAAGAAAAGTCCTTGGGGCGTCGACAGGAAATATCACCAAAGTTATCAACCACGAGTTTGTCATCATTCTCATGATTGCGACCATCGTCGGATCTGTGCTGGGTTGGTATCTATCTATGGCCCTGATGCAGGGAATTTGGAAGTACTATCAATCGGTCAGTTTTATCTCAATTGCTATTTCGGCCGTGATCCTTTTTGTAGCGTCGGCCATATCAATTGGCTACAAGGTTTACGCGACAACAAGGTTAAACCCCGCGCACGTGCTGCGCAACGAATAGTTCCGACTACACCTCCTCGTCAATGTATCGCTTGGTTATCGGTTGATACGAATCGATTCGACGGTCGCGCATGAAAGGCCAGTGCGTGCGGTAAAAGTCTGTCTGTCTCAGATCGATGTCGTGCACGTGTACAACTTCCTCATCGTGCGGTGCCAAGTATAAGATCTTGCCGAACGGATTGCTGATAAACGAACCTCCCCAAAACTTCATCGCGCCATTTTGTTCAAAACCAACCCTGTTCACGCTCACCACGTGTACACCGTTGGCTACTGCGTGGCCGCGCTGAATGGTTTGCCAGGCATCGTACTGTTCGCTGTTGGTCGCCTCATCCTGGGCGGTGGCCCAGCCAATAGCTGTAGGATAGAACAATACTTCGGCGCCCATGAGCGTAGTTATGCGTGCGCCTTCAGGATACCATTGATCCCAGCAGATCAATACCCCGATCGTCGCATACTTTGTCTTAAATACTTTGTAGCCGAGATCTCCCGGCGTGAAGTAGAATTTTTCGTAGAAAGCCGGATCGTCCGGTATGTGCATCTTCCGGTATTTGCCCAGGTATTTGCCATCGGCGTCCAGCACGGCCGTGGTATTGTGATAGATCCCTTCAGCCCGCTTTTCGAAGAGTGATGCGATAATGACTACTTTCAATTCCTTGGCCAATGCGGAGAGCGCATCCGTCGAGGGCCCTGGAATTGGCTCGGCCAGCTTAAAGTTATCGTAGTCTTCGACGTCACAAAAATACAGCGACGTAAACAGCTCCTGCAGACACACGATCTGTGCGCCCTGCTTAGCTGCCTCACGAACTTTTTCAATTGCCTTCCCGAGGTTTTCGGAAGGAACAGCCGTGCAAGACATCTGCACGAGTCCAACTTTAACTTTCTTCTCTGCCAGGTTCATTTTGTGATTAATGATATCGGGATTTGGTGATTAGGTTGTGCTACAGCGGCGCGTCCGTTGACACTCGATCTCCATATTTAATTTACAAAACTAACAAAGTTTATTCTTTCGCCATTTCAAACACACACGGTTGCGATAAGTTCCATAAAAGAAGAAAACCTTCCCGGAACGCCAGGAAGGTCTTCTTCACCTTAAAATGTGATGACTATCAGAGTTCTTCAGTAAGGTGCACGAAAGACTGATCTTTCGCTTCAAGAGCCGAACTACCCATAAGCCAGGTGTCAACGGCGCGGGCTGCTTCGCGGCCTTCAGATATCGCCCACACCACCAGAGACTGGCCTCTGCGCACATCGCCGGCGGCAAACACGCCTTCAATGCTGCTCATATAATTCTCAGTCCTGATGTTGCCACGCTCGTCCAACTCAAGTTTGAGTTCTTCAACGAGTCCATGCTTTTCCGCACCCACAAAGCCGATTGCCAGCAGGGCAAGTTCACAAGGAACGACGCGTTCCGTGCCGGCGATTTCTTCGAAGCCCATCTTGCCCTGGGCATTAACGCCCCACTTGATTTCGACGACCCGAAGGCCGGTAAGGCGGCCGCTGTTGTCGCCCAGAAACTCCTTTGTGAGAATCGCCCATTGACGCTCTACGCCTTCTTCGTGAGACGAAGATGTCATAAGCACCATCGGCCACAATGGCCAGGGGTTGTTGTCGTGGCGTGAAAGCGGAGGTTTGGCCAGTAGTTCAATTTGTGATACCGACTTGGCTCCATGTCTGTTGGAAGTACCCACGCAGTCTGAACCAGTATCACCGCCACCGATCACCAGGACATTCTTTTCTGTGGCCAGGATTTCGCCCGAGAAGATGCGGTCACCTGCCACGCGCTTGTTTTGCTGCGGCAGAAACTCCATCGCGTAGTGTATGCCTTTCAATTGTCGGCCGGGAATGGGAAGGTCGCGCGGCGCAGAAGCTCCTCCACACATCACTATTGCATCAAATTCATCTTGCAAGTGTTTGGCGCTGATATTCACACCAACGTGCGCATTGGTGCGAAACACAATGCCCTCCTGCTCCATCAGCCGGGTACGACGATCGATGATGTGCTTCTCCAACTTAAAGTCTGGAATACCGTAACGAAGAAGCCCTCCTATCCGATCGCTTCGCTCTAACACGGTGACCCAATGGCCTGCCTTGTTCAGCTGTGCTGCGGCAGCGAGACCGGCGGGGCCGGATCCCACTACGGCTACGCGCTTACCCGTTCGTACCTTCGGCGGACTCGGCTTGATATAGCCCTTTTCAAAGGCCTGTTCGGCGATCGACTTTTCGATGTATTCGATGGTGACCGGCTTGTTGTTGATACTCAGCACACAGCTAGCCTCGCAGGGTGCAGGGCAAATCCTGCCCGTAAATTCCGGAAAGTTGTTTGTGCTGCTGAGAATCCTGATTGCCTCTTCCCACTTACCCTGATAAACGGCATCGTTGAAGTCGGGAATATTATTTCCCAGCGGGCAACCGTTGTGACAAAAGGGCACACCACAGTCCATACAACGGGCGGCCTGCTGTTTCACTTTTTCCTTGTCCAGCGGATTATAAACTTCCTTGTAGTCCTTAATTCTTTCTTTTGTGTCGCGAGACTTTGGCATTTCGCGATCAAACTTCATAAATCCATCTACCTGTCCCATGCTGCGGTTACGATTTAACTATGGCTTTCATTTTTGTCGAAGATGACTTGGGGGTCTTGGCTTTTGTGAGCACAGCCTTGTAATCCTTCGGCATCACCTTCACGAAGAGCTCTGAAGCCTCTTCCCATTTTCCGAGCAGCCATTCAGCTGGGTCACTACCCGTATAAGCAAAGTGCTTCTCGATCATGGCCTTCACTTCAGCCTTGTCCTCACTCTCCAGCGTTTCCAGCTCTACCATATCTTTGTTGCAGAGTCTGTCGAGTGCGCGT
>DATHKA010000569.1:0-6157 GCA_035489615.1 Chryseolinea sp. | reverse complement strand
CCTTTGCCAGGTCATTGAGATTCTTGGAGTAGCGTTCCAGTGACTTATACTTAGATTCTGCGTTTTGATCGGTAACCTTCGATCCGCCACGCAATTCTTTAATGGCTTTGATCAAGGCCGAGCGATCGACACCTGCATCTTTCAACAGCGCAGATGCCTTGTCCTTGGAAGACAGGATGCCCAGCAACAGGTGTTCAACGGCGATATACTCGTCTTTGAATTCTTTCAGTTCCTTTTCTGCTTGCTGAAGTATGCCATTCGTTGCCGTCGACAGATAAGGCTGTTGTCCTGAAACATGGGGATAAGATTTCAGCAAATCCTCAAGCTTGTTCTCGAGAAAGCCAACGTTTACGTTCAGTTTCTTAAATAGATAGTTCGACACATTCTCGTCTGTTTCAAGAATGCTTTTCAGCAGGTGCCCAGGTTCAATAGCCTGCTGCTGCTTGGCCAAAGCAATCTCGGCAGACTTTTGCAGTGCTTCCTGCGATTTGATTGTGTATTTATCGAAGTTCATATGATTAGTCTCCAGCGGCCTTAATCAAAAAATAATCCAGTGAAATCAGCCACCGAATTTCAGAAATTTTGACATTTGAATACGGTGGGAATTTCCCTGAAACGGTCATTCTGGCTTGAAAGATGTCAAAACGATCATCTGACCTTAAAAATAAGTTCCCGCAAGCCTGCATTGTAGAGGTTGCCTGGGAGGTCTGTAACCAGGTGGGCGGCATTTATACCGTGATCCGCTCAAAGGCTCCCGCCATGGTGAGGCATGCCAGCGGTCCTTATTGCATGGTGGGACCGTATGTTGGACGAAGTATCCAGGCAGAACTAGAACCACTCGACGACGCGCAGGATGTGTTCGGGCAGGCGGCAGCGACACTCCGAAAGCGCGGATACGACGTACACTATGCGGAATGGCTTGTGCCGGGTAAGCCTCGCGTTGTGTTGCTGAATCCTCATGTCGTTCCGGACAAGGCCCTCAACGTGGTGAAGTATCTTCTTTGGAAGAATCACGGTATTAACACGCCCGGCGATCGTCCTCTTATTGATCAGGTGATTGCTTTTGGTTATTTGACCAAGTTGTACTTTGACGAATTGCTGAAGCTGACGGACCAACCAATCATTGGTCACTTCCACGAATGGATGGCGTGCCTTCCGATTCTCGATATCCGCAAGGAAGCACTACCAATAAAAACTGTTTTCACGACACACGCCACACAACTGGGACGCCACCTGGCCATCAATTCGCCCATGTTCTATGCCCATCTACCCTTTTTCAATTGGGAAGAAGAGGCCCGGAGGTTTGGCATCGAGACGGAAGCGACGATCGAATTCACCTGTGCGCAGAAGGCCGATTTATTAACGACCGTCAGCGATGTAACCGCGCGCGAATGCAAGCACCTGCTGAAGCGAAAGCCGGAGGTCGTGCTTCCCAATGGTTTGAGTATCGAACGGTTCGAGGCATTGCATGAGTTTCAAAACAAGCACGTGGAATACAAGGAAGAAATCCATCATTTTGTGACGGCGCACTTCTTTCAATCTTATTCATTTGATCTTGACAAAACGTTGTATTTCTTCACTTCGGGCCGATATGAATTCAGGAACAAGGGATACGACCTCACCATAGAAGCGCTGTCGCGACTCAATCAACGACTGAAGAAAGAAGGCTCCGAAGTTACCGTCGTGATGTTCCTCGTTACCCGGCAGGACTATCACAGCATCTATCCCGAGGTGCTTCAGTCAATGGCTATGATGCAGGAAATTCTGCAGACGACCCAGGCCATCCAGGAACAAGTCGGCAAGCGATTGTTCTACCAAAGTACCTCGCAGGATGATCACCACCTGCCCGACCTCAACTCCTTTGTAGACGAGTACTGGAAATTGCGCTATCGCAGAACGCTGCAGGCCTGGAAATCAAAGAAGAATCCACTGGTAGTAACGCACAGGCTGGTGCACGAATCGACCGACGAACTTCTGGCGGCCATCCAGGGCCAGAAACTATTGAATGGACCCGATGATCCGGTGAAGGTGGTGTATCATCCCGATTTCATTACCGCGAGCAATCCGCTATTCGGCATGGATTACAACCAGTTCGTTCGCGGGTGCCACCTGGGGATATTTCCCAGCTACTATGAACCCTGGGGCTACACGCCGTTAGAATGCATGGCCAGCGGCATACCCTCCGTGACCAGCGATCTCTCCGGATTTGGCGATTACGTACTGCAACATATCAAAGATCACGAGAAGTACGGCCTGTTTGTGATTGAACGGGGAAAGCGCACCTTCGATTGGTCAGCCAACCAGTTGGTGGAGGTAATGTATAGCTTCCTGCAGCAGAATATGCGGCAGCGCATCATGCAACGGAACAACGTTGAGAACCACTCGGAGATTTTTGACTGGCAGAATCTGATCAGGCACTATGCAGAGGCCTACGAGATGTTAACTAATAAAGTGTAATGAGTATTTTCTGCTGGCCAAATGCTAAGGCGGACAGGCTGTTCTGGTGGGATTCCTTGCGGATGCCTGCCAAATCATGGCTCAGGTCAAGTTTGCGTTCATCACAAAGCAGGTGGGATAGTGGCTCAAATGTGACATATTTGATATATTCGGACGCTCCGAGCGGTTCGGACCACGATTTGCAATTGATTCTGTCTATAACAAATACGCTAATTCCATATAACTACACAACCAGATGAGTACGTCAAGAAGAGACTTTATGAAAAAGGGTGCATTGGGTTTGTTCGGAACCACTGCATGGCTCACCGCAACCAAAGCCAAAGCGGCGGCAACGGGCGAAGTGATGGGCCTACAATTATATTCTGTGCGCGATGACATGAAGAAAGACCCGACAGGCACACTGAAGCAGTTGGCCGCTATGGGCTACAAGAACGTCGAGCACGCCAACTATGTCGAGCGCAAGTTTTATGGATTCGCACCGAAAGAATTTAAGAAAATACTGGATGATCTTGGCATAAAAATGCCCAGTGGCCACACCGTTATGGGTAAGCAGCACTGGGATGAAGCCTCGAAAGATTTTACCGACCTCTGGAAATACACGGTTGAGGACGCTGCCGTGGTGGGCCAGCAATTTGTTATCTCTCCCTCATTGGACAAAACTCTTCGGGGGACTGCCGGTGATCTGAAGCATTATATGGAGATATTCAACAAGTCGGGGGAACTGTGCAAGAAGTCCGGAATGAAATTCGGCTACCACAATCACGACTTCGAATTCAGCGAGAAACTTGATGGCATGACGATGTATGACATCATGCTGTCAGAAACGGACCCCAATCTGGTGGTTCAACAACTCGACATTGGCAACTTGTACAACGGTGGGTCAAAGGCCATCGACATAGTGAAGAAATGGCCGGGCCGCTTCATTTCTATGCACGTTAAAGATGAAATCAAGAGCACGGAAGCCGGCAGCAATCATGAGTACGAAAGTACGGTCCTGGGCAAGGGGATTGTAAATCCGAAAGAAGTCATCGACCTCGGCCGCAAGGCGGGAGGCACAAAGCACTTCATCATTGAACAGGAATCGTATCAGGGAAAGACACCGCTCGAATCGATGAAGGAAAATTATGCCATTATGAAGAAGTGGGGTTACTAATTCAATTAACAATTGACAATTAGGGGCAGGGCTGTCGCCCTGCGGTGCATTTAATGCTATGGTGTGGTATTTGTCAGAAGGGAATCAGTGAATACCACTAATCAAGACAACTAATAGACACAACTAATCACCTAACTAATCAGTGAATATTATGAGGAAACTACCCTGGATTGCGATGATGTTGTGTACATTTCTGCTTATGGCTACGGTCGACACAAATTCACAATCCAAAAAGGGAAAAGCCCTGCGGCATGTGGTGCTGTTTGGCTTCAAGAGCACGTCATCACCCGAAGATGTGAAAAAGATTGAACAAGCTTTTGTCGCCCTCAAAGGAAAGATCAAGCTGATCAAGGATTTTGAATGGGGAACCAACAGTAGTCCTGAAGGCCTTAATCAAGGACTTACCCACTGCTTCATGGCCACATTTTCAAGCGATAAGGATCGAGACGACTACCTGGTTCATCCCGATCACAAAGCCTTCGTTGAAATCCTGGGTCCGCATTTGGACAAGGTGACGGTGGTGGACTACTGGAGTAATTGATAATTGTCAATTAATCCTCTCCACTCCCAGCCCCGGCTTATCTGAGCACGACATCATCCCGTCCTTGAGGATGAAGCCACCCTTGACGACGTCGCGCGCGAGGTCGAGGCTGCCGTCCAGGTCAATGTATTTTGTGTTCGCGCAGGCGAAGGCCGCGTGTAGTGCCGCCGTGATACTGACGATACTTTCGTCATTACACCCCCAGAACAAGTCTATTCCTTCGGCCCGTGCGATGTCCGCAATTTTGAGTGCCTGGCTCACGCCACCGCACTTCATGAGTTTGATGTTAAAGATGGCCGCCGCTTTGGGAGGCTTGATCAGTTCGATGGCGTCTTCCGGTGTGATGAGGGATTCATCGGCGGCAAGCACCTCACGAACTTCCTTGGGGAGTGACTTCATCTCAGCAATATCCTTTGCCGGCAATGGCTGCTCGATGAGCTCAATATCCAGGTCATAACACCTGCCATAAAACTGAATCGTTTGCTCGCGCGTATAGCCCTGGTTAGCGTCTACTCTGATGCCGATGCTGTTTCCAAATTTTTCGCGCAGCTTCATGATGCGCTCCACATCCTCCTCGAGATCTCGTCCAAGCTTTACTTTTATCACTTTAAACCCACGCTTCTTGTATTCTTCCGCTTCCTTCAATGTCTCCTCCACATTCTTGATGCCAATCGTGTTGGACGTTGGCAGTCTCTTGATTTTCTGGCCGAGGAATTTTACAAGTGGAACATCCAGATACTTGGTGAACGCGTCGTGCAAGGCAATGTCGATTGCGGCGCGTGCCGCCGGATTCTCCGGAAATCTCTTCCAGACTTCGTAAGTGAGTTGATTGAATTCACGAATATCCTTTCCTACAAGGAACTCGATGTTCTTGTCCTGCAAGGCTTCCAGGCATTGCTCGAACGATTCTCCCACTACGTACTCACTTGGATTACCGGCGCCCATTCCGGTTATGCCATTCTCGAGGGTAATCTCCACAAATGCATTCCACACCTCATCGATCGTCTTGAAGGCAATGGTATAAGGCTTCGTGTTTCCGAGGTCGGCACTCCAGGATTTTATCTCTTTGATTTTCATATTCAGCTTACACCTTTGCCAGACTTTTCGAGATGAGGCTTTGAAATACGGGCACCAGTGATGTCAATCCGTCCTCCAACGGTAGCACTACTGGAATTCCGAGTTCCTTCTCATACTTGGCAGCCGCTGCCCGCGCGTCACTTTCAGCCATCTTGGATGTGTTGAGGGTAATCGCCACAGTTGGCGCGCCATACATTTTTATCAGGGCCACCTCGTCGCGCAGCTCTGGAAGATACGCAGGATAATACTCCATATCCTTGTATTGCTTTCTTGCCGGATGATGTTGTAACACGACGGCATCCGCATCCGCCGAAACAATCCATTCAGCGCCAGCAGGGCCACTCGGATTTCTCAACGCAGATTGCCCTTCAATGAAAATAATGTCCGGCTTCGCCTCGTGGTAACAGGTCACCACCGCATGTTCCATTTCGCCGGAAATAAAGTCATTGAGCGTCGAATCGAATACAAATCCGTACTTCGCGCCTTGCATCCATCCGGTTTGCCCCGTGTAGACCATCTCGGCTTTGAATCCTGCTTCGCGCATCGCCTCCACCAGGAAGCGTGTAGTGGTCCTTTTTCCAAGTGCGCAGTCAGTGCCCAGTACGGCTATCTTCGGACATTTCACCTCTTTGATCTCCCCCGACCAGAAATGAAGGTCGGTGGCCTTCTTAGGTTTGCGGACGTCGATTATTTCCAGGTCATTTTGTTTGGCCAGGGCCGCCAGTTCGGGAATATCGGTGATGTATTCGTGCAGGCCGTTCACCAGACTGAAGCCGTTCTCGAGTGCCTCTTTCAAGAGCGCACGCAGCGACTCGGGAATTACGCCTCCCTTGGTGGCCACACCAATCACACAGTATCTAGCACGCTGGCCTGTTTTAATGAAGTCAGCTATCGTGGCGTACACCGGAAGGTCACGATTCTTGCCGTCG
>DATHKA010000568.1:0-3085 GCA_035489615.1 Chryseolinea sp. | reverse complement strand
AAGAGTTTTTCACTAACCCGGAAAACTTTCACAACGGTGTGCCCTCGCAGGAATCAGTATCGGTTACAAATCTATTGCTCGAAACAGCCCGGCTGGCATTAGCTGAGAACCTGCCGGTCTACGTCATTCTTACGATGCGTTCCGACTTCATCGGACAGTGCGCAGCGTTCCGGGGATTGCCGGAATACATCGGGTTTTCTCAGTTCTTTTTACCTCGCCTCAATCGGAAGGAACTTCGTGAGGTTATTGAAGAGCCTGCGGTGTTGAATGGCAATTCGATTTCGCGTCGACTCACGGAACGGCTCATTTACGATATTGAGGATGGCGCCGATCAACTTCCAATTCTGCAACATGCCCTGAACCAGATCTGGAAAATGGCGGATAGCGGAACCGTTGAAATGGATCTGATCCACTATGCCATGGTCGGCGGGATTGGGGCGAGTGAACTTTCTGCCGATGGTGCTGCACAGTTTAAACAATGGTTTGAAAAGCTTCCTGCCAAGGTGCAGGAGTGTTACTATGCGCCCAACCTCAAAAATGTGTTGAATACGCATGCCAACAAGCTCTACAGCCTCGCGTGGGACAACCTTTCAGCAACGGAACGTGAAAAGGTAAGCGACGACGGCGCCCGCGAAATTATCGCTGCGACATTTAAGTGTCTCACCAAGATCGACAACAACCGCGCCGTGCGAAACCGCATGACGCTCGATGACATCACCAGCATCATCGCCAAACCGGGCGTAGATGCAACGCTGGTAGGAAACGTGCTATCCATTTTCCGCGACCCCGGGAACACACTGCTTCGCCCCTTCACGGATCGGGTGCCGGTGCTGGACAAAAAGGAAGTGCTCGACATCACACACGAGAGCCTTATCCGAAACTGGGACAAGCTCAATGAATGGGCGAAGGAAGAATTTGCCAGCTATAATATTTCAGTGGATTTTGATACGCAGCTCAAATTGTGGCTTGAGCACGGCAGATCTTCAGACTTCCTCATGTCAATTGGCGCGCTTACTTATTTTGAAAGCTGGCTAAAGACACAGAAAGTAAACGCCCACTGGATCGGCCGCTACCTGAAGAACGATGACCCCGATGAGCGTAAGAAGGTGGCCACCAAGATCGAATCCAACGCGAAAGACTTCATGCGGCAAAGCATGAAAAAACATCAGCTTACCAGAACGCTGCTGCGTTATAGCAATCGGAAGACCGGCCTTGTATTGGGTCTCATTGCCCTATTAACATTGTCTTCTTTTGTAGCCAAAAATTATATAACGCGCCAGAATAATTATGTTCTGGAAAGACTGCGCGACAATACCTTTGAATTAGTCAATAACCCCAACGTGTCGCTGATACGCCGGTCCGAGTTGGGTATCGAGGCTGTGCGTTTGAAACAAACTTCGATGTCAGATTTGTTGCTCACCATGCCGGATCCATTTGATCGCATCCGATTGGCAAATAATATCGCCATGATGCTTACCTACCAGGGATTGGGAGAACCCTGGCAAGAAATCCGCGAAAGCATAACGATTGCCGACAGCCTGCTCGAGGCGCTTCCGTTAAAGGAAACACGCGTCAAAAACCTTAGTCTGCAAGCCAAGCTGGCCAGTGATCTGCGAGAGACGCTTGAGATGATCTATTTCTATCATCCGTTGGCTGAGGTCGATGCTCTTCGAAAAAAGAATGCCAGCAGGTGCGCGCAGTATACGCTGCACATCTTGCGCACACAACCGCCCGGCTACACGGACATGAATAACTTAAATCTCTGCCTCGAACATGCGGTAAATAGCAAGGCATTTTCGGAGGCTCAGATAACCGAACTGATTGGCATTCTCAGTCCATTCGAGGCGAACCCCACGGGCTGGATTCGCGCAAACTACGACGTCAAGAAGATCGTCATTAAAGGATTTTATGGTGGCTTCACGCACAACGGGTTATACCAGCAGCTCGCTTACCTTTTCGCAGCCAAGGGCGAAGTCGATAAGTCGGTGCAGTGCCTGGACTCACTTCTCAAGTACAACACTGCCTATTCGGAGGGCGAATATGCCAGGAACTCCGACAATGCCGCTCATATAGCCGGTGTGTTTTACACGTACGGACAGTTGCCGGCGCTGGACAAATTCGTGACCGACTATACCGCCAGGATATCTATCACTTCTGAAAGATTTTATGCCCTGCTCCTCGCCCGATGCAAGCTCTATGAATTTGCGACCGTAGTGACGCCCATGCTGGATGAATATGACAAGGAATTGAATCTATTGCTTGAGTATAGTGACAGCGTCCAACTCGGATTCTTCTTTGACAAATACCGCCAGGCAGTGATGAGCGACTTTAAGGACCCGGACGAACAGAACTTTCATCTGGCCCTCGCCTACAAAGACGAAGGAATATTGAACATCCGGAGGCTGGAGGGGGCCAAACAAGATGGTATTGCGAAATTCTATCAGCTATTCGATCAGGCGATGGCACATTACGAGCGTGTCGATGATGAATATCTCAATGAGAATATTCAAGTGGTCGAACTCAGTTCACAAGATATGCTCGCTGTAAAAAGAAAGTTTTTGTTCACCTATCCGGACGTCAGAACAGCCTTTCACCCAAATGAACCACGGCTTTTCCACTTCTTTTATGTTTCCCAGGCATTCCTCAAGTACATCATGGAGCGAGACCTGTTTAAAAAATTATATACGCAGCCCGCCGATCTCGAAGTGTTCGAGTATTTCTTTCGCGACTATCTGTATGTGGAGACCGAACTCGCTTATACCATGTCGAAGGCGATCGACTACGATGTACTCGTAGCTACAGAAAAAGAAATCGCCAAGACAGGCAACAACGGACTGGATCTGTCATTGCTCTATTTATACACCGGACTCGGCGCTGCAGATCACGATCAGAAGGAAGCCGCATTGACCTACTTCAAAAAGGTGGACCCGACCGGCTATCAAACGCAGTTTGTCAATACGTTCGATCCTACGTATGTGATGCGCATTCTTGGAAGGGCCGCCGAGTATATGACTCAATACGACGATTTCGTGACTGCAAGGAAGTTGATAGGCACCTTTCGGATGCCGGAGAATAGGACCACAAT
>DATHKA010000567.1:0-32437 GCA_035489615.1 Chryseolinea sp. | reverse complement strand
CGCGCATCCACAACGATACCGCTAGTGGTCTCCAACGTCTTCAGTACATAATTCTTATCGACGAGCCGGTCACCCTGGCGTAGCGTAACATTTCCAGTCTTAGGCATCTTCCTGGCAGCCGTTACCGGGAAGCTTTCATGCTTCCACACGTCAAAGCCGCCATTGAGGAAAGATACCTTTCCCTGGAGGCCAAGGTTTTCCAGGGTCAGGAACATGCGCGCGGTCGGACTCACCTCATTTCTGACATGGTACAATATAATGTGCGAGTTTTCATTCACTCCAAAGGAACGCAACAACTCAGTTGCCTTCTTCAGGTCTGGCGCATTGTAGCTGCCTTGCGGAGAATTCGGCGCAAGATTTTCCGGCCACAAATACTGCGCACCCTCGATGTGCTCCAGATCGAAATCATATTGTAGAAAGCTCACATGCAAAATCACCAGGTCGTCATCTTTCAAGTGATCGTGAAGCCATGTTGGCGTTATCAGAATGGGTTTGTCTTCGGCGGTGGCGCTTAACGCAAGCACAGCGAAAGCAATTGAAAGAAGGATTCGCATATTTTTCGGATTCTGGTACACACAATACAACGGCAAAATTGCCGATCAGAACGCGCAAATGGCCTACAACGTTGAGCCAAGTAGCGGACATTTCAAGCCAAACGCCATCGGTAGAATTTCATTTCCTCTTCGTTATCCACTATGAAATACGGAAAATAATACGGCCACCTTGATTAATTTGAGCCCCGCACATTGATTCATCCCCCACCTGGGGAAGCAAGCCATGAAACTCACGACTCCGCGTTCGACAATTTGTTTTCTGATATTACCTCACGTTCACCTGATGGACCTATCTGGGCCTGTGCAGGTATTTTACGAAGCATCCTCTTTTGAGCCGGGCAGTTATAGCATTCAATACTGCGGCGTGAACGATGCGGAATCGGCAGAGCAAGGACTGTTGCTGGGAGGACTTCAACCATTTGATACAATCGACCTAAGGGAAGGCGATTTCATTTTTGTTCCCGGCATAGATTTCAAAACTTTCGTTGCAGGCAAGCTGGCTCCATCCATCAGCCGGGTCCGGGAATGGCTGCAAACAGCCCAGGCGCGCGGCGTGAATATTGCCAGCGTTTGCAGTGGCACCCTGATACTCGCGGAAGCGGGACTCCTAAATGAAAAGCGATGCACCAGTCATTGGAAGTGCATTGAATACATTCGTCAGCGATACCCGCGGGTGGATATTGTATCGGACTGCCTATACGCAAATGACAAGAACATCTACACCAGCGCCGGCATGACATCGGGAATAGACATGGCCTTATCCATTGTTGAAAATCAACACGGCCCCATACTCGCAGCAAAGGTGGCGCGAGAAATGGTGGTGTATCTCCGACGCGACGAATCCAACAATCAGGAAACCATTTACCTTGATTACAGGACCCACTTTAGTCCAGGCATTCATAAGGTTCAGGACTATATCATCTCCCACTCTGCCGAAAATTTCTCACTGGACCAACTCGCGTCCATTGCCAGCATGAGTACGCGCACCCTGACACGCCTGTTCAAAAAATCCACCGGCCACACGGTTAACGAGTTCAAGACGGCCGTGCGCCTTGAACTGGCGCGCACGCTCCACGAAAGCACTGACTATACGGCCGACAAAATTGCCAGTCTCTGCGGTTTTGAAAGCGCCCGCCAGCTTCGTCGGCTCCAAACGAGGCGGAGAATGGGCCAGACCTGATTCTGAGTATCACGTGTTCAGGAGCTACGGTTTTCAGACCAGGATTCGACGAGTCACCAATTTGCACGGTGCACGGCGATCGCAATCGTTTGGGGCGCTTGGATTTGCCCTGGAAAATGACGATATTGCGCCTTGAAATAAAGCCCTCCCAGTAGTCATTTTTCTAATTTTTTTTTAACGCTTTAATCTTCCCTACACCTGCGTTGGGAAGAACAGTATTTATTAATCAGTATCTCTCAATTAACCGCCCACGTCATGATCACGAGTTCCATTCGCCTTCTTAAGGGCTACCCATGGTTTAAGCGACTGAACGCAAAAATCACGTACGAAATTTTGTCGAAATACATTAATTCGTCCGAATGGCACTTCATGAATTACGGCTATCAGCCGAAGGAATGCGAGAATACGTGCGGAATAGGCACCCAAACGCTTCAGCGTTTTCCGATGCAGATGTACCACTACCTGGCCACCAAAGTTCCTATCGAAGGTCAGGAACTTCTGGAGATTGGAAGCGGCCGTGGCGGTGGAGCAAAGTATATTACCCAGTCCCTGAAACCTTCATCTTATACGGGCATGGATATCGCCGGCAATGCAGTTCGCCTGGCTAACAAATTACATGTGGTCCCCAACCTCCGGTTCATTCAGGGATCAGCCGAGTCAATACCCCTTCCTGATAACTCTATCGACGTTGTACTGAATGTGGAGTCATGTCACGGGTACGGATCAGTGCCCCAGTTCTTGTCGGAGACGAAACGCGTGCTGAAGCCGGGAGGACACTTGTTGCTCGTGGACTTCAGGAACTCGCAGGAAAACATGAAAATTTTTATTGAACAATTGAAGGAATCTGGCCTGGAATACGTGGAGCAGGAAAATATCAGTCAAAACGTGATCCAAGCGATTGAAGCGGAAGACCATGTGAAGACCGAGATGATAAAGAAGCTGGTGCCTACGCGCTGGCAAAAATTATTTAGCGAATTCGCCGGAACGGTGGGTTCGCCGTTTCACAAGACCCTTCTCGCTGGTACCAGACAATACTACCGGTTTGTACTTCGGAAGGCCGCTGCCTAGTACGTCATAGCCGTTCGCGCTGTCTCAGTTTACCCATGGGCTCTTGGTCCTGTTCCTGTTCAATGGAGCCGCATCCTTCTTTTTCGTGGCATGCCTCTTTTGCTTTTTCGATTTACGCTTCGCCTTCTTCTTGCTTTGAAAAACATCTACGGGCTGGCCATACGCAGCCCGAGCTCCGCCGGTCCTCTGGGCGCCTCTCCTTTGAGCAAACGAACTGGAACTTAACACGGCCAGCAGTACGGTAAGTAAGACGGCGATCGGCAGCTTCCTCATATGATTAGAAACGTTTCTGCGAGCCATCCATTGCGTGAACCCGCGACAGGGTGTCAAATATAAGACTTCTTTGCGATGCGTAAACTTTAGTAAATTTCGGCCAAGGACCAACGACTCATGAGTGACCTCTTGTCCATAATAATCATTGCCTTAATCGCGGCGTTAATTACCAGCGTGGCAATCCTGCTATTCAGACTCAGGCGATCGGACGAAGAGAAAAAAAGGGTGGAGGCCCGGTTCGAACAAATGCAGAATTCGCTGAATAATTTGCAGCTTGAAACACTGGAATCCAGGTTGAACCCTCACCTGTTCAAGAACATTCTCAATTCCATTCAATCGCACGCCTACCAGACATACTTTGCACTCGACAAACTTGCCAGCGTATTGGATTATATTTTGTACGAGAGCAAAAGCAGATTTGTAACACCCCGGGAAGAAATCGATTTTGCCCTTAACCTGATTGAGATCAACAAGATTAAAATAAGCCCGCTATTTGAATTGAAAGTAAAAACGCGGATCAACGACAATGAACCGTTGCTCCAGCAGCGTCTGATGGCTCCCATGATCTCCATTGATCTGATAGAAAACGCATTCAAGCACGCCGACCTGCAAAGTCAGGATGCGTTCATCTCGATTGTTTTTGAATTCAAAAACGACACGTTCCTGCTCACGGTATCCAACAAAATATCGGCCAGGCAACCGATCCGAAAAGAAAGAAGTGGCATCGGGAAGAACACGCTTGAACAACGGTTGAATATCATTTACGGAAACACCTATACCCTGGACTCCTTTATTGAAGGAGACGTCTACATCGCGCATTTAAAAATTAACCTCCTTGAGCACAAAGTTAAGATGCTTGCTATTGGATGATGAGCTTCCAGGACTTGCATATCTGAAGATGCTATGCGATCAGTTGGAAGAGGTTGAGGTCGTAAAAGCCTTCAACAGCCCAACCGCCTTTCTCAAGGAAGTGCCGGAACTTGAATTCGATCTTTGCATTCTCGACATCGAAATGCCAGAAATGAACGGACTCCAATTGGCTGGTTTACTGAGGGGGAAGCCGGTGATCTTTACGACTGCCTATAACGAATATGCCGCTGAAGCCTTCGACCTGGATGCCATCGACTATGTGCGTAAACCTGTGCGTCGGGAGCGACTACATCAGGCTATTCTGAAAGTTATTAATCGTCAAAGCGCACAGCAAACGGAAAGAGATTTTGTGCAACTCAACACCGACAAAGGAAAGGCGCTGATTTATTTCAATCAACTTCTTTATTGTACTGTCTCCCATACCGACAGCCGCGATAAGATAGCCTTTCTTTCAGACGGCAGTCAGTTGACCCTGAAGAACATTTCCTTCGAGAGCCTATTGGAGATTCTGCCGCCTGGACATTTCTGTCGCCTCAACAAGAAAGACCTCATCGCACAACGGGCCGTGCAAACCTTTGCGTACAATGAAGTCACTACAACCATTCCCACCTCGCCTGGACCGTTTATGAAACTGCCGCTCAGTGAACACTACCGAAAAGACTTTTTGCGAAGCATTCAAACCCGGTAGTCATTACATTTTTTCACCGGCTTGTTACAAAATACCGCTCGTTTAGCCGCAGGGCTTTTCTAGAATGATTTTAAGGTAAACTTTTGTTGCAAAAAAGGACGCGATGAAGATTTCCATATCAAGAAATATACTGTTCTATCTGCTGGTGATCGGGGCGTTTTCTGCCTTGATTTATTGGATAGCGAAGGAAGGTACGCTAATAGAACAAGGACGTAATATCGTTCCGCTGGCACACTCAGGTAACTCGTTCCAGGATTTCGTTCAATCCCTTGTCCACAATCTTACCCATCCTCTGGCGATACTTCTGGCGCAGATTGTTTCTATCATTTTAGCAGCGCGGATATTTGGCTGGATTTGCAAGCGCATCGGTCAGCCATCCGTTGTTGGCGAAATTCTTGCGGGCATTGTATTGGGCCCATCTCTGGTAGGACTGTATTGGCCCGAGTTTTCTGCTGCATTGTTCCCCGCCCAGTCACTTGGAAATCTGCAATTTCTCAGCCAGATCGGACTAATCATGTTCATGTTCGTTGTCGGCATGGAACTCGACTTGAATGTATTGAAAACCCGCGCGCACGATGCAGTGGTAATCAGTCATGCGAGTATTATCATACCCTTCGCCCTTGGCATGGGTCTTTCGTATTTCATTTACGAATCCTTCGCACCGCAGAATATTCAATTTCTTTCATTCGGTTTGTTCATGGGTATTGCCATGAGCATCACGGCATTTCCAGTGCTGGCCAGGATCGTGCAGGAACGCGGTATTCACAAGACGAAGCTGGGAGCGATAGTGATCACCTGTGCAGCGGCCGATGATATTACTGCATGGTGCATACTAGCCGCCGTGATTGCTATCGTGAAGGCTGGCTCATTTGAAAGTTCGATGTATGTAATCCTGCTGGCCATCGGTTACGTATTCGTGATGTTAAAAATAGTCAGGCCCTTTCTCAAACGCGTCGGGGACCTCCATGCATCGCAGGAAAATCTAAGCAAGCCTGTGGTTGCGATATTCTTTGTCACCTTGATACTTTCTTCCTACCTGACTGAGGTAATTGGAATCCATGCCTTGTTCGGAGCCTTCATGACCGGGGCGATCATGCCAGAAAATACAAAGTTCAGAACGGTATTCATTGAGAAGATCGAAGATGTTGCCCTCGTGCTCTTGCTACCCTTGTTCTTTGTATTCACCGGCCTTCGCACCCAGATTGGTTTGCTGGACGACCCGGAACTGTGGAAGGTGACGGGCTATATCATCCTGGTTGGTGTCATTGGGAAATTTGCCGGCAGTGCATTAGCCGCCAAATTCGTGGGGCAAAGCTGGAAAGACAGCCTTTCGATCGGTGCGTTGATGAACACGCGGGGCCTCATGGAACTCGTCGTGCTTAACATTGGGTATGATCTCGGTGTTCTAGGTCCGGAAATTTTTGCTATGATGGTCATCATGGCATTAGTCACCACGGTAATGACGGGGCCGGCCATGGACCTTATCGGATGGATCTTCAGATCGACTACGGAAACCGTGCCCAGTAAGATCAGAGAGATCAGTCAGTACAAGATCCTCATCTCATTTGCCAATCCTGAAACCGGGAGGACACTTGTTCGCCTGGCCAGTAGTCTCGTACGAAAAGTCAAGGACAACGCCTCGCTTACTGCCATGCACCTCTCGGCAGTAAACGAATTACACTACTACAACATCGATGAATACGAACGAGAAACCTTTCTTCCCGTGGAAGACGAGTCACAGCGGCTGAGGCAGCCCGTAGTAACGTTGTTCAAGGCCACTAACGATATCGAAAGCGACATTGCCGAGGTAGCCAACAACGGCAATTTCGATCTCCTGTTGATCGGTTTAGGTCAGTCTATTTTCGAAGGTAGCTTGCTGGGGAAAATTCTGGGATTCACCACGCGGTTCATCAATCCCGAAAACTTGATCCACACCGTTACGCGCAAAGGAAAATTGTATAACAGTTTGCCGCTCGACGATCGTACGCACCTGATACTTTCCAAAGCGAAAATCTCTGTAGGAATACTCATCGACAAGAAACTGACAAAGGTTGAAAAAGTATTCATTCCGATCTTTCACCACGACGATGCATTCCTGATTCAATACGCGCAGAAATTCATTCATAACGCAGAGGCGCAGGTGATCGTACTCGATGCAGCTGGAAAAATTAAGCAGCACACCGACATGAAAGAGCAAATCCGTTCCATTGAACAGCAAGCACCCAATCACATCGCCGTAGTCCAGGAAAAAAACATTGACAAATCTCTCTTCGAAGGATGCGACCTTCTGGTACTGAGTCTCGACAGCTGGAAAATGCTGGTAGAGAGCAAGAGCCGCTGGCTGTCCGACATTCCATCGACGCTTATTTTGAGCCATCAGTCTTAGTGCCTGAACTCGCGGAGGCCACTTCAGTCCCTCCTTTCTGCTTCTCGATGCCCGCGCGATCAATTCGCGGAAATTTGTGGCAATGCTTTCCAACGTTTGCCTTTGGGGTTCCGTCTAACCCACAGAAAGCAAAAGCCACATTCTATGAAACTCCGAAAAAAGACCTCCCGCGGCCGGCCAGGCACTATCCTCTGCGGGTTGCTCCTGACCGCCGTTTTGTTCGCCGGATGCGACACCTTTGAGTCCGATGTCACCGAACCTGCCATTCAAGTCTCCGGGGAAGAACTGTATGTTCTCGCGGAGGGAGAAACCGTTATCGATCTCAACGCACTGGTTTCGGCCAACTTCGCGGGTAGGCTGACCGTGACGGAGCTCCCTACACAGGGCACGCTTCAGAATATTGCTGAAGGACTACTACGCTACGCTCCAAAGAAGGGGCTGGCCCGCACACGCGACCGTTTTGAATTAACGGTGTTCGCTGCGGACAACAGGATTCTGAAAAAGGACACGATACACATCAACATCGAAACGGATTCCACCAAGCTACCTTGCAACATCTATCCTATAGCGGACCATGTCACGGGCTTCGGCAACAGTGTAGCCGTAATGGTGAACGTGTTGAAAAACGACATTCTGTGCGGCAAGACCGTCATTGCTGAGGTGTATGCCCCACACGTCATGCCTCGCCATGGCAGCGCAGAGATGAGTGGCGCAACGATGGTCTATACGCCTGGCGCCTCGTTCACAGGGATTGACACCATTATTTACAAGGTCATCAATGTACAAAATCCATCATCATCAGGGTATGGGTTCGTGTACATCAATCGCGATTCATTACGCGCCGTTATACCCGAATCGCCCTGCATCTTTCAGGCAGTGCAGGATTCCGTTGACATCACAGCACTCAGCACGTCACTTATTTACCTCGATGTATTAAAGAACGACCAGCTATGCGATTCATTGAAGATTCTTACCATCACACGACACCCGCGACATGGCACCGCCTTCATTGACAACAGTACAAAGAGAATCGGCTACAACCGTGTAGTGCTTGAGTCTGACTCTTTACAGTACGAAATATGCAACGGGAGATTTTGCAGGCGGGCAACTGCTTACATCAAACAGGGCTAAGATAGCTGCTCGGGAAAACTCAACCTGATCATCTCAAAGCGGATATGCCGTAATGCAGCAATACAAAGATCTGTTGGCCAGATGTCACCAGGAGGACGCGCAGTCGCAGCGCGTCCTCTATGATCTTTTTAAGGCGCGACTGATGGGCCTTTGCCGGCGATATACGGCTAACCGCGAAGAGGCAAAGGATGTATTGCAGGATTCATTCATCAAGATCTTCAGGAAGATTCAACATCTCACAGATCCTGAAAAGCTTGAATCATGGATGAAGTCAATCGTGGTAAACACGGCTATTGATCATTTTCGAAAGAAGAAACTTATGCAGGCGGATCACCTGGATGACTCTGTGACGGAGGAAGTTCATGGCAATTCAGAGACCCCTGTGAACGACGAAATATTAGTTGCTTTTGTCAACCAATTGCCGGACCGATGCCGGTTGGTCTTCAACCTGTTTGTCGTGGAAGGTTACAACCACGCAGAGATTGCGGCACTCCTTCAAATCACCGAAGGCACGTCCCGATCACAGTTGAACTATGCAAAGACGATACTGAAAAATAAACTCCAATGTCACGACGTGGCCGAATACTATGAAAAATTTGCCTGATGACGAGTTGTTCAGCAAGCTGAAATCGCGGCTCCAGAATTTTGAAGAGCCGCCGGACGAAGACGTCTGGGATGCTATTGCGATCGGCGTATCGAAGACAGAACCGCGATGGATCCGATCGATTGAAAGGTCGGCCCTGCTATTGTCGGCGCTGCTGATGTTTGGAACCTGGTACACACTTGGTACGCAACCCGAAATCCAACCGAGCCTGTTGCAGAAAAGCAGCGCAGCAAAGATCCCGTACACTGTTAATCGTAGGATTTCTTCATCCTCCCCTGGCGTATCTGACTCTAAGGCCGTCGACTCACGGACGGGTGACCGACCCACTGCAATAAAGGGAACAAGGTCGCGGATTCAGCCTGCTGAGAAAACAAACGGAATGGCACGCCACGAGGTAATGAGCGCCGCGAACGCACTCACAACGGAGGCGATGGGCGAAGGCCATTCAACAGTATCGGGCCAACGCGAACCTGTAGCAGTCGTGGATTCCGCGTTCTTACCAGCAATCATTCAGTCGACCGCCGTGAGGTCGGATAGTTCATCTCAGGAACCGCGCACGGTGGCTACACATTCCCGAAAAGTACAGGGCCGGTTACATGCCTATGGGGTGGCCACGCCGTCGCTCACCTTTCTACACGTAGACCCTTCTACGTCCGACGACGTCGCCTTCGACAGACTAAATAGTCCGGGTATTTTATCGAAGGAGCGCATTTCATTGTCCTTTGAGGGAGGCGTGCAATTTTCGATTTCCCGGCGCCTGGTGGCATTTACGGGCCTAACCTACTATCAGCAGTCGATGGAATTTTCCCTTGAACAATTCACAACGGGCACGGGATCATACACGCCGAACCATTCCCTGGACTTCTCATTTGAGCCCAACACAGCCACGGCCACAGTCAACTATCGCCTGCAGAACATAGGAGTTATGGCCGGGGTATTGTACGTGGTGAGTACGGGAAAAATTGTTCATCAGCTGGGCGCTTCGCTGCAATACGAATATGGCCTCCTTCAACCCGCTGTGGAATCCGACCGGTCGTCCACCCAAAATTATTTAAACTATCGCATCATGTATCGGGCAGCATACAAACTGAATGAACGCCTTAGTGTATTCGTACAGCCATCTTTTGCCCGGTCGTTACTGTATGATGATCTGCTGGATGGCGCGCTGCGTGTCAACCAGAGCCGCGCAGGCATCGGTGTCGGTATGTTGTATCGCCTCCGGTAGTCTGCCCAACGTCACAGTTTCGATCGAATATTATTAAGTTCATCATCAGCGGTCTGCAACTGGGCACCGACAGCTGCAAATCTCAATTCCTGAACGACTATATTAGATGAAACAAATCAACCGACGAACATGCAGGCCATCAAACCCATAAACATCGCCGAAAAATTCTCCCTGTTTGAGACCCTATGGACGCCACACATTATTGGAGAACTAAACGGTCAATACGTAAAGCTCTGCAAGCTTAAAGACGACTTCGTCTGGCACAGCCATGATAATGAAGACGAACTATTCATGGTCTTCAAAGGCACCCTTCTGATGGACTTCCGCGATGGCACAACGGTCGAAGTAAAAGAGGGTGAGATACTCATCGTCCCCAAAGGTGTCGAACATCGTCCGCATACACAGGGAGACCTCGTGTTCAATCTCCTTTTCGAGCCGAAAGAAACGCTGCACACGGGTCATGTGGAAAGCGAAAAAACGGTGAATAAACTGGCCTGGATATAGACCGATCTACCTAAGCGGTGATCGTGCAGTGCCGGTTCTTTATCTTTCCTTGAAGAGGCAGGAGTTGGCGAGACACGGGGTACCTCGCCAGATCTAGGCGTGGGTATTTTTTCTTAAATTTAGATAAACCCAGCAGCCTTTTCATGCAGGCTCCCACTAACCCTACGCTTGAAGAAAAACCTTTTGAGTTAAGTACGTGGGCTATACTCACGACTATTGGTTGCGTTCGCATACTCAAGGATATCCTGCAGGACCTGTTCATGGCGCAGCGTTCACAGAATAATTTGTTGATCGATGTGCCCTTGCTGCTGGTATTTCTGTTGCTTCTGTTTTTGATTCTCAAAGGAAGTCTAAGGGCGGTTCCCCTTTGGGTAGGAATTGTGCTGCTATTACTCACCACCTGGAGTTTCATCAGGCTCGGCGGCGTGGAGGGAAGTTCCGAGTACAACTTTATGGCGCTGGCGGTGATGTTCACGCTGTGTTACCGGGGTCGTGATCTCACTATTATTGTTTCCGCACTCTTTCTATGCATCGTGATCGCAAACGTCGACCAAATGCAACATGGCCGCATAACGATATGGCTATTCAAAGCCGCCACTGACAGTTACGACAGTTTCTATACTTCGGTGATCGTCATTGGAATAGTCTTGCTCTACTTCAAGGAAATGCTGAAAGTTGAAACAAGCAAGGTAAGGCATGTTCGCAAACTCCTGGGCAACCAGCGGTCGTTGATTCGAAAGCAACACGAAGAGTTGCTGCAACAACAGGCGATACTTTATGAAGTGACAAAACGCCTGGGTCAGGATGTCAAATTGTACGAAGATGTTATACGGGAGCAGGATGAAACCATCAACAACTACATCTTTCTGTCAACGCAGAACCTTCGTCTCTCAATATCTCACATGAAGTCGATTCCGAGTGCGCTTCCCGATTCGGAAAGTCTTGCCAATAGTCTGAAGGAAGAGATCAACGCGCTCAACCTGGTCGTTGCAAATCTTATCACGGATCTAGAAAACCCCAGCCATGATCATCTCAATTAACCGCATCATGACCGCCCTTGAGGGCCGCATATTTACGTATGGGCTGGCACTCTGCGCGCTGTTCCGGCTGATCCGATCCATTAACGAATTCTCCACGGGACAGGCAAATCTGGTGTTGTTATTTGGCTTAGGAAACTTGGTAGTACTTGTTCTGATGATGACGCTCCTTCGTCGTCAAAAAATACTCTGTTACATCATACTCCACTTGATGTTCCTGACCACAACTTGGTTTACCTGGTTGCCATCGGGCGGATACCAGGGTATTATTCCATATGCCATCATAGCCATGATGGCCCTCATCATATTTACGTCGCATGGTGTGCTTTTAGCGGTTACCCTTAGCAGTTATGTGTGGGTCACCATTTACCTGACACAAGGCTTCGCCGGTGAGTTGGTAGTCAGCGAACCGATACTGATCACACAGATTAATTTCATGCTATGCACGTTCCTGCTGATCAGTCTTTGCATTTTCGCAAAAAACCGTTTCCTAAGATACCGGGAATACATACAGTCCGTGAACAAAAGGTTGGATGCCTCTGCGGCTATTCTCAAAGACCAGGCGACGCAACTCAGAATTCACAGCAACCAACTGGTCAAGCTCAGAAATGATCTAGAAGCAAAAATTGAGATGAAACATCTCGAGCGAGACCAAAAAAAGGCAATGCTATCGAAATATGCCTATGTAAACGCCCACATCGTGCGCGGCCCGTTGGCGAGAATACTGGGACTCATTGCGTTAATTGAACACGACAAGTTGCCAGGCGACCGTAAACGTTACCTGGAAGAGATTAAGTCAGACGCCCTGGAAATAGACAGCGTTGTTAGAAAGATCAGCCAGGTGCTGTCTGATTGATGTGCTTATTAAAGCAGAACACCGCTTGTTTCAGGTCAGGACTCAGCATGAACCCGTCAGCCATAGACGCATTAAAATGTGAGTGATTGATATAATCTTCAACAGATTACTTGAATGCGAACCCGCGTGCCTGATGGCTGGCCATCCTCAAAAAGATCCTCTATTTCAAATCCCACGTTGTGTTTCTGGTTGATCAATTGCAAGCGCTCTTCTGTAAGCTTAATTCCCATCGACTTGTGTGTTGGAAAGTTCCGCTTCCGCAACTCTGTGGCGGCTGCTCTGCCAATGCCATCGTCTTCGATCTGGAATATCACGGTGTCATCCTTTTCATAGATCGCAAGCTTCAACTTACCCAGACCCGTCTTGTTATACAAACCGTGGAGGATCGCATTCTCCACATAAGGCTGAATGAGCAGCGAAGGGATGTAGATCGTTTCAATCTCCAATTGCGGATCTACACTCAATTCAAAGCTAAATTTGTTTTCAAACCTTACCATCTCCAACTGCACATAATTTTGCAACAGCTCAATTTCATCCGACAACCTGATTCTATTATCCACTGAATGCGTGAGTATGCTTCGAATAAGCTTAGAAAAGGTGGTGAGGTAAGTGATCGCATTCAGGCGGTCATTCTTCGCAATAAAGTATTGTATCGAGTTCAACACGTTGAAAATAAAGTGCGGACTCATGACCGATCGCAACGCCATTAGCTTCAACTCGCCAATCTTTATATTGGCCTCCGCCAATTGCTTGTCTTTCGTTCGACTTTCCGTTACGTTATCCCCAAACACACTCACGCCAATCACTTGATTGTCTTCAATGATCGGGCTCAGGGAATACTGGATATCCTGGCCGTGGTGTGTATCGTGCCAGGTAACAATCTCACCCGCCAACGCCCGTGTATAATGGACGTTCCACATCTGTGCTGTTTCAGGTCCTTCTGCGGCACGTGTGCGCTCCAGGAATTCGTCGCCGAGCCGGAGAACAAATCCATAGTGATGCTTCACGTATCTGGCAAAGGGAATGTTGAACGTGATGAGCTTGAAATCGCGGTCGACAGACCAAATCAGCACTTCTGTGTTGTTTATGGTAGCCCTGAGGTTGGCCTGAGAAGCCAGGAAGGAATCCCGTGCTTGTTCCTTTTCCCGCTCCGTTCGCTTTTGTTCCGTAATATCCTGCACAATCGACATTCGGTAATACTGGTCTTCAATTGAAATTCGGATGCCCGTCACCTTAACGTCGATGATCACGCCATCTTTCCTTCTCAACAGGCATTCTATCTCGGCATATCCGATCGCATCATTGGCTTGAATAAAAAACTGACGCACATCTTCCGTCATGAAGGCCTTAATAGAATGCAGTGAAATACCGACGACCTCATCCTCATGATAACCCAGCACATCGCTGATCCGTTGGTTAACATCGAAAATGATCTGGTCCACTTCGCGAACCACTACGATCATGTCGGGATATGACTCGAAGACCTTGGCAAACTTCGCTTCCGAGGAACGAAGTTTCTCTTCTGCTTCTTTAAAGAACGTGATATCGTGGCAAATTCCCCTTACGCCAACAATTTTGTCGCCTTCTGATATGGGGAATGCATTTACCCGAAACCACTTCTTGTATCCTATCGGCGTTTTCGTTCTGATGATAATGTCGAATGGGCTACCCGTCTTTAGCAGCTCGGTGGTAGCTTGAGAAACTCGCTGCGATCCTTCATCTCCCAGGGCTTCGTTCAAATTGGATATCTTCAATTCCAACCGTTCCTTATCGAGACCAAAGATCGCGTACATTTCATCCGACCAGAATAAAAAGTTGTTTGCCACATAATACTCCCAACTTCCGATCCTGGCAATGCGTTGCGATTGACTGAGTATAAACTCGCGTTCACTCAGCTGCTGAAGATTGGCGTATAGTTTCTGGTTAAGCTGATGCACTTCACTCTCGGCCTGTTGCTTTAGTAACACGTTCACGCCCTCCAGTTCCGAAACCAGTTTATTATTTACTTCTTCACTCTTCTCGAAAGCGCGTTTGAGGAAGTAGCATCCTGATCCGATGATGCCAAATGAAACGATGGCTCTTACCGTATTATACACATACGGAAAACTGCTTATGGCCTGGTCTGTGTAACGGACACCGAAGAACGCAAGAATCGGATCAAAGAACAGGATGGCGAGGAGGGGAACCATTAGACCGGCAACCAGCTGCTTTACATTTTTCAGACTAAAAACCAAAAAAGGATAATAACTGAAAGCAAGCAGGAAGAATCGAATTCCAATGTATGCCGATGCTTCGTTTTCAAGACCTTGTTGCATGGCTAGAACAAAAAGTATCAATATGAGTATTGGCGGCACCCAACAGAGCAGAAACCTGCTCGTCCAGATGTAACCAGCGCGATTCAAAGCAATTGGAAACAAACAAAGCAGTATTCCAATAATGAGGCGCGAGATCAGGGTCGGGTCAGCTGCAAGCAACACAAAACGCGCAATGACTAACCCACCAAGCGAGGCTGCCAGCGCGAGCGACAAGTTGTTCGTCATTAGAACATTGCGCTTTTCCTGGCTCGTAGTAGTATAGGATACGCCGCTTTCAACAAGGGACTTGAATACTGACATCGTCGCGAAGTTCTTCAAAAAACGGGAAGACGAGGCAGGAACGAGTTAAAAAATACCCGCCACCCGCCGGGTAATATCTTCCAAGGATAATACCTGGTTAGCAGCGCCAATCTTGATCGCCTCTTTCGGCATACCGAAAACTACGCAGCTCTTCTCATCCTGTGCGATAGTTTTCGCACCGGCTTCCTTCATGTGAAGCAGGCCCTCGGCTCCATCGCGACCCATGCCTGTCATGATTATCCCGACTGCATTTTGGCCCGCGTGCTCTGCAACCGAATTGAATAAGACCTCTACCGAAGGCTTGTGTCTGTTCACCAATTCTCCACCGCGAACCCGGATATAGTACTTGGCACCGCTCCGATACAGTTCCATATGTTTTCCACCTGGAGCAATGTAGGCATGACCTCGCATGACACGTTCTCCATCCGCAGCCTCTTTCACGGTCACCTCGCACATGGTATTCAATTGATCGGCAAACGATTTCGTAAATCCAGGAGGCATGTGCTGGGTGATCAGAATGCCAGGCAAATTTGCAGGAACCTGCCGCAGGAAAAATCTTAGCGCTTCCGTACCGCCGGTTGATGCACCAATGGCAATGACCTTATCAGTTGTCTGATCAATTGATGTATTTAACGCAAGTGATTCGGCTTTGCTCACCCTTGATTGATCTGGTTTTTCCATTGAGAGCGGCTTTCGCTTCATCGGCACCATATGCGCCGCCTTAATCGCATCCGTGATGCGTATGCGTGACTCTTCAAGATGCTCTTTTGTATTTCGAATTTCCGACTTGGCCACAATTTCAACCGCCCCAAGGTCAAGCGCACGCAACGCCAGCTGGCTTCCATTCTGCGTCAGACTGGAAACGATCACCACCGGGATGGGATACTGCGCCATCAGAGACTTGAGGAAAGTCAAGCCATCCATGCGCGGCATTTCCACATCGAGTGTAATCACATCGGGTATGAATGATTTGATTTTTTGTGCGGCAAAATACGGATCCCCTGCAGTGCCCACCACTTCCAACTGGGCATCGGAATCAATAATCTCAGTAAGTGTTTGGCGCACCAGAGCAGAGTCGTCAATAACCAAAACCTTTATGGATTTCTTCATTTACTTCCCGTGTTGACTTCGTTTAATAAGCGCATCCTGACTTTTCCGTTAGAAGTATTAAAAACTATCTTCCTGCCGACAATGCCTCCGACGTGATGTGCTACGACCGAAATGCCATATTGTTTCAAAATCTCGAATGCCATGCTCGCGTTTCGTTCTCCCACCTTGTAGATGTCGCTGGTCGAGTGCAGCGAGTGAGAGCCACCAAATACTTTCGCTTCGATATCCTCCAGCTGCACCTGGCGATTCCTTAGTGAACGCACCAGCAGATGAATGGAAAGATAACCACGCGTAGCGTCTCCGGAAAGATCATCCGATGTACCCGGCAACAAGTAGTGATTTATAGCTGCCACCTTTGTCCGTTTGTCCCACAAGCAAACGGAAACGCACGACCCCAAGACCGTTGTGATCAGCATGGGCACCGTTGTGATGAAGAACTGCCCGGGAAAGACGGTGTGTTTCCGGGGAGCAGTCAATCCGTGAGTTTATATACGGTGGGCCTTACCTGAATCAACGGAAGTCGCATTCCGATGATCGACTCACTATGACCCAGAAACAAAATTCCGCCGGGCTTTAAATGGCTGCAGAATTTTTGGATGACTCGCTCCTGAGTTGCCTTGTCAAAATAGATGAGTACGTTCCGGCAAAAAATAATATCGAGGTCAGACTTCGCCAGCCCGAAACTATCATCCATGAAATTGATTCTTCTGAATTGAAGTTTCTTCCGATATTCGGGTTTGACACGAACCAGATGCGGGCTGGAAGTACTTTTTAAAAAATACTTGCGCTTGATATCCAACGGTATGGGTCCTGTTTTGTCGACATCATAAATACCCTGATGGGCCGCCTGTATAACGCGCGTTGACAAGTCGCTGGCCAATATGCTATATGTGAAATCCGGCTGCCGTTTTTTGAACTCCTCCAGCGTCATGATGATGGAGTAAGGCTCCTCGCCCGTCGAGCAACCTGCCGACCATATCTTCAATGATTTGCGATTACCCTCACTTATGTACGGTGCCAGGAATTGCCCGGTGAGGAATTGAAAGTGTGCTGGCTCGCGAAAAAAGTCAGTCTTGTTCGTGGTGATCAGGTCTACTACCTGACTGAGTTCATGACCGTCTTCCTTCTCAGCGAAGATAAGATCGAGAAAATCCTTGTATGAAGGTAAACCGAGACTTCGCACCTTTTTGTTCAGGCGGCTTTCGAGCATCGACTTCTTGGCGAGTGGCAGCTTTATGCCGTACTCCCGAGTAATATACGTGCTGAGTCTGGTGAAGCTCTCCTCATCCATTTGCAACGACGTGCCCACACTCACACTTTCCACAGTCACTTTACACAGGTATTTAATGCGCGATATCAATTAAGCGACTTCGCAACGCTGCTGAATTGACCCCATCAATCAGCAGCGGCGAAGCGCTTAAGAAAGACTATTATTAGAATTCAGTAAAGTCGGCGTCAGAAGGTCCGTCGGCCAGCTTAAGGTCAAAGCCATTAGCGTGTCCGTTGCTTCCCTCATGCACGCTTGCCATTTGGGCTTTGGCGTGTGGTCTCTTGATGCCCGCAGGACGCTGTGCCTTCTTGGCTGTGCGTGTGCGGTTGTCAAGTTTGAAATAGCTCACGGCAGCTTTTAACTCTTCGGCCTGGCTGCTGAGTTCCTCGGCGTTCGACGACATTTGTTCAGCTGCCGATGCGTTGCCTTGCGTTACGGTCGATAACTGTTGGATCGCACCATTCACCTGGTCGGCACCCGTGTTTTGTTCTACGCTTGCCGCGGCAATTTCTTGTACCAGTTCGGCGGTCTTCTTAATATCCGGAAGCGTGTCCGTGAGTAACTGTTTCGACTCTTCTGCAGACTTCACCGTTTTCGACGAGATTTCAGTGATTTCCGCTGCAGCCTTCTGGCTTCTTTCCGCCAGCTTGCGCACCTCGGCAGCCACCACCGCGAAACCTTTTCCATGTTCACCGGCACGGGCGGCTTCAACAGCAGCGTTAAGCGCGAGCAAGTCCGTCTTGGACGCAATCTCCTCGATAATAGCGATGCGTTCAACGATCGTCTTGATGGCCTCAACCGTGTCAGACACAGCGTTGCTGCTCACCTGAATGTCTTTGGCCGCCTTGTTGGCGATCTTCTCCGTCTCTCTCGAATTGTCTGTATTCTGTTGAATATTGGCAACCATTTGTTCCATGGAAGAAGACACTTCTTCGGATGCACTGGCTTGTTCCTGCGCACCCTGCGACATCTGCTGCGATGCGGAGGCTACCTGGTAAGAAGCGCCCGATACATTTTCCGCACCGTTGAATATGGTGGTGGCAATCTCCCTTAGATTGTTAACCATCTCTTCCAGTGCCTCATCCAGGTCCCCGCCTTTATTCTTCATCGCGCTAAAGTCCATCGTGAGATCGCCTTTAGAAACCAACTTCGCTACGTCTACACTGCTGCGCAACTTTTCGATCATGTTCTGCAGTTCAGTAAGCATGAGGCCGATCTCATCCTTCTTGTCTTGTTTCACGTCGGCAGAGAAATCGCCGGCAGCAACCTTCTTGATTGCGTTGGTAGCGATGCTTAGGGAGCTCGTAACGTCTCTCAATAACCAGGTCGCAATCAACACACCGAGAACGATGGCTACGAAAATCACGACGATCATAGTGAACACCACGCTGTCGTACATTTCGTCCATATCCGTTTGATCCTTCTCCAACTGGAGGTTGATGATCTCGTATAACTTTCCGATCACCGCATCAGCCTGGTCATCGACCCGCTCGCCTTGATTTACAGAAATTTCTTCCGCCTTGCCACCTGAATTGGTCTTCGCGAGATTACGCACCTGCAGGTGAAACCCGTAGTACGCAGCATATTGTGACTCGAACTTGTCAAAGAGTGATTTCGCGTCGCCCGTAAGCCTGAGATTCAACTCGCTCGTAGCCTGCTCCACAATCTTCTCCGCGTCAGCCACCTGACCCAGGTGCTTGTTCATGTCGTCATCCGTCTTAGCGATGATCATGTCACGTTCAATCGAATTAATCTCTGAAATCGCCTGTTTCAATTGCATCACCGTGCGAACAATCTCTTTCGAGTTGATTTCGGACACAATCAGATCGAGTGTAGCCATCGACTTCATAAACGTATTACGCGATTCATTATCGGCTATCTCTTCGGCTTTAATTTCCGTATTCTGAGTCGCCACGCGTTGAATGTTGTCCTGGATCTTGTAGTACTCGTCAAGGATATCTTTGAGTTCACGGACCAGGGACAGCGTTTCACCGGCGCTCAGGCTTTCAAGCTTCTGCATGTTCTCATTGATCGACTTGATCGTTTTGTCGATACCTCTGCCAATCTCTACCATCTTCTCATCATCGACAGTAGCGATCATATTCTTCTGGTCGCGCGAGATGGCCGTGATGTCGTGTTTAATCTGGCCGATCAACAGAACTTTGTGCGAAGTCACGTCAGTGATCTCGTTGACGCGAAGGTTGATTTCGCGAAAACGAACGAATGCAATCGCGAAGATGACAACCATCAACACAATAAGTGTTGAGAAGGCCATGATCAGCTTTTTCCGAATAGTAATTGTGCTAAACATTTTTTTAAAATATGGGTCTGGTTAATTCAATGATTTATTCAATTCTGTCACCTCGGCGGCCGAGAATACTTTGGCTATATCCATGATCATCGTGATGTCACCCTGGCGGTTCACAATACCCGTAATAGGCGCCGACGATTTAAGGTTTTCAAACTCGGGGGCGTCCTGGATTTCGTTTTGATGCAATTCAATCACCTCGCGTGCATGGTCGACCATAGCGCCGATCTGCAAACTTTTCTCATCCTCCAACACGAGATCGAGCACCATGATGCGACTTTTCTGCGATTGCACGGTCGCGGGCAATCCCAGCTTTAATTTTGTATCGAGCAAGGGAAGAATTCTCCCCCTGAGATTGATTATGCCCAGCATGTAGTTGGGAGCGTTGGGTACTTTGGTAACGTGGCCAAACTCAACGATTTCCTGCACGTAGTCGACGGCAATGGCAAATTTTTCATTGCCCAGGGCAAAAGTGAGATACGTGTTGGTTGTATTTTTCATCGTATGCTAATTCCAGTGAAGTTGAAATAACCGTGAAGGATCAAGGACAAGGGCCAGGGTTCCATCACCAAGTATGGTGCTGCCCGCGATAAAATCCTGGTTTTGATAAGCGTCACCCAACGGTTTCATAACGGTCTGCATCTTGCCTTCGATGCGATCGACCGCGATGCCGCGCTTTATTCCATTGACCGTAACGGAAATAATATCGGTTGTCTTAGGGACGATTGTGTCGCCATGAAATTGCTGACGCATTGAAAAGACGGGGAGCAATTCATCATTCACTACCACTGACTTGTTCACCTGATGATCGCGACTAAGCATGTCGTATGGGACGCGATCAATTCGATCAATCACGTTCAGGGGAACCACGTAACGTGTATCCTCCACCCTTACCAACAGTCCTTCGATGATTGACCTGGACAGCGGCAGTTTGATGTGTATCGACGTGCCTTTGCCGGGAGTGCTTTGGATCACCACGTATCCGCGAAGCTCATTGATCTTTTGCTTCACTACGTCCATGCCCACGCCCCGGCCAGATACTTCTGATAGTGTTGACGCGGTGGAAAGTCCGGAGTGGAAAATGAAATTCAGGATCTCCTCATCCGAAAGAACCTTGTCGGCTGCCACGAGTCCCTTCTCAATCGCTTTCTTCAAGACGCTCTCTTTCTGAATTCCCTTGCCATCGTCCGAGATGATGATATTTACATAGGAACTGCTGTTGAAAGCCTTCAATTTTACGGTCCCGTATTCTGACTTACCCGCTGCCTTCCGTTGCTCCGGTGTTTCAATTCCGTGATCGATGCAGTTACGGATGATGTGAATCATCGGTTCGGCCATCAACTCAATAACATCCTTATCAAGTTCTGTGTCCGAACCTTCAGAAAGAAAATTTACTTTCTTGTTCAGTGTCTTCGAAAGATCCCGCACCAGGCGCTTGAATTTTGTCACCAGGGTTTCAATTGGCACCAGGCCAATCTCCAGTGACGTATCGCGCAGTCGGTTGGTAATCATTTCCAATTGCTCCGCCACGTCGGTAATCGCGGCGGAGTTGATATGCGAGGTGGCGTTCACAAGCTGGGCCTGGAGGATGATGAGCTCACTGATCCAATTCAGCAAGTCATCAATCTTCCGCTTGCTCACCTTGATGTAGGTGTCGTTGAACGCCTTTCGTTTGGATATGGGCTCCTCGTCGTTCTCAATTTCTTCTGCCGTCGAAAACGTGATGGCTACCTTGCTCACAAATTCGTCCAGCGACGAAATATCACAAGGCACTTCGTTGAATACCTCAATAAAAGTCTTGAAGTCATCTGCCTCGAATAGATTGCATGATGACAACCTCTTGTAAGAGACCTTACATTCGCCTTCCACGAATATGAAGTAGCTCTCAAGTTCAGACTGCGCGGACGTGGTAGATAAAAAAATATCCCACTGGGCTACTTCGCCGTTGTCCTTCTTGTAAAAAAATGTCCTGGCTGTACCGAGTGCCTCCAGGTCTTTGATGATAAAAATCAGTGGGTGCGTACCCTCGGCAGTAATGCTTATGGTGGGCGCTACGCGCACTAAAAAAGTGGCAACCTCGTCCTTCTGTATTTTGCCGGTCAGCGGTGACCGCCTATCAGTGGCGGCATTGATTTCTACCGACTTCAGGAAGTCGGCTGCTATTCTGAGGTGCTCCTTGAGTGATTCGGAGCTGTTAATCTTTTCAACGTCCTTTTCCTTCAACAGATCGCGCACTTTGTCGAACGCGTGAAGGGTGATGCTGATCAGGCCATCGTTAATTTGCGCCGTTCCCTGACGCACCAGGTCATACAGCGTTTCGAGCTGATGCGTGAGCTCACCAATGAGGTCGAAGCCGAACATGTTCGCTCCTCCCTTGATGGTGTGCATCGTGCGGAAGACCTGTTCGAGTGGAGCAGTAGCCTGAGGGTTAGCCTCAAGCTGCATCAATCCATCGTCCAGCTCGTTCAGCAAGTCGAGCGCATCCTCTACGAACCGCTGCTGGTGACTATCCATTGGCGATGGCGTTCTCTATCTGTGCGAAAAATGACTCCGCCTTATAGGGTTTCTTGATCCACGCAGCCAACCCGGCTTCTTTCGCGCTTCTCATTTTATCGGGATTTGATTCCGTCGTGAGGAATACCACCGGCACGTTAGACGTATCCGGATTTGCTTTTATCTTTTTCAGCAGCTCAAATCCGGTGCATTCGGGCATGTTATAGTCCGTCAGCACAAGATTAACCTGGGCGAGATTTTGTGACAGAACGGTGTAAGCTTCAGTACCGTTCGTTGCACCCAGCGTGCCATATCCCTTTCTTTCCAGCGTTTCGCATACAAACTGACGTATGCTTGCGAAATCGTCTACAACCAGGATCGTCTTCTTCATAACCACTGTGTCTTTTCTTTATTAAAATTGTTCAATTTGATGTCGCCTATATAGGACGAATGAGTACTGGGGGTAAACCTTGAGTAGGTGGGTCAATATGCCGGCTCGATGGACAGGTAGATGAAGCCACCGGTTGCCTCGTACTTGCCGTTGGCAAAGTTGAAAGGCACTCCGGCACCTGGAACGATCTGGACTTTTCCGATATCTATGGCGAACCGGAATCCCGGGTTCAGGACTGCGGTGTTCGTATGGGTTAAGAGGCCATCGTCTTGCATCTCTTTGCCATAGGCCGTCACAAACTCAAGCATAAAGTTGAACTTGGTAGCAACCAGCCAGATGGCACTGGCACCAAAATTCGTCGTCGACATATTCCTTTCGTAAAGCAGCGTCGGCTGACCATCGCTGCTCATGGCATAGTGGTCTGCTTTAGTCATGAGGGTGTAACCGGCATTGTAATGCGTGGTGATTTTCGATCCGAGTCGTTTCGTTACAGCAAGATTGAATTGACCTCCCCAGCTTCCACTACCCAAGCCGTAGCGGGAATTGCCTGTGGGTACAATGAGGCTGAAGCGCGGTATGACGAGCGCCCAGGCATTCTTTCCCCATAACAACGGCCGATAGTTTATGAAAATGTCTCCGAGGCCGTTGGAGATATAGGAGTGTGTCAAGTCAGCGATTTCGCTGGGCTTCTTTAAAGATGCGTAAGAAACGCCGAAGCTCAACTGATGCTTAACGTCAGCCAACGGTATTTCCTGCGTATAGTTATAAGCGAAATTTCCGTCGTTAAATACGAAGTTCGAAATGTGCTGAATGATTCCGGCCTCCTGATTAAACGCCTCCTCGATAAGCATTGAATTATCCTCAATAGCGGGTTGACCGTAATAGAGATAGCTTCCCTTCCTGGGAATCGAATCCGCTTCGTGCGCCGATGCGCTAATGACGGTTACAGAAGTAGCTAAAGCGAGTACCAGTGTTTTCATATTGCGATTTTTTCTTAATCAAAGTTGCCTTGTTAAAGGCCGCCTTGAAATCGCAATTGATTAACCGGGAGTTTATTTGAGTATCCGGGATGATCAGTGCCCGAAGCGTTCGAGAAATGCTTCTTTTCTTCTTTTCGAGACGTCGAGTGTCACGTCATTGTTCATGACTACATATCCGCCATCGCCGCGAACGTACTTCTTGATGGCATTAAGGTTTATGACAAACGAGTTGTGTATGCGAAAGAATTCGTGTTCTGCAAGAAGTTCTTCGTACTCCTTGAGGGTGCGGCTGACAACGTACTTCTTGCCATCGCTGAGAAAAATCTGCGTATAGTTGCTGGATGCCTCGCAATAGACAATGTTGTCGACGTTAACGAATATCAATCCATCGGCTATTGGAATGGCAATCTTGTGAGCGCCACCATTCTTTGGCTTGAGGTTTTGGAAAAGTTGTTCAAGGCGGCCTGCCATGTCGGAGTTCGCCTTCTTTTCAATTCTTACCAGCGCGCGTTTCAGTTCTTCAATGTCAATAGGCTTGAGGAGATAATCGATGGCCGAGAATTTGAAGGCCTTGATGGCGTATTCTGAGTGCGCTGTGATAAAAATTACATCAAAATCAACCTGATCAACGCGTGCCAGGAGGTCGAAACCCGTCTCTCTCTGCATCTGGATGTCGAGAAATACGACATCGGGTCTTTGCAAATGAATGGCACTCAGGGCCTCATCAACGGTTTGGCATAACGCCAACACTTCCACATTCTGACAAAAATCCTGGAGCAAAATCTTGAGGTTCTCCAGGTTTTTAGCCTCGTCATCAACCAGTATGCAGCGAATCATAACAACAATCGGTTGCGTCGACGCAACCCGATAATCGGGACATTTCGACGCTAGGGGTTTTTCGAGACGCAACCAAACGAAATTCTCATCCTTTATTATCGCAGAAACTTGTTGGAACTTACTCTGTCAATTTTTCTCCGCTCCTTGAAATACTCCTTCGACGGATCGTGTACGGACACGGTTTGCACAGGCCAAAACACGATCGCACGGCATCTTGCCATTCCTTGCTTCGCTCCTCGCCGACGATGGAAGCACAACAAAATCTCACCTTTTTAATGAAAACGCATGCTCACAACATAGACGCAACAACCTTGCCTCACGGAAGCTTGATGTCTGTTTGATGCGTTAAACGCAAACGATGCAGGAAAATCAAAGTGCCTGAATAGCCAAGGATCTCGTTCGCTGCCCTGGACGGCTTGGCACGCGAACCGTGTCGTGAAACGCAAAGGAGAAGTCATCAACGGATCAAATGAACCCAGCCCTTCAAGGTTTGCGTACTGTTATCCGGATCGACCGAGTCAAAAGTTACCTCCGCCACGTAGTAGTAAACGCCAGAACTTAGCTCTTGCCGCGCGGCATCGCGGCCGTTCCAGTCTATGTATATTGACTGCGCATCGTTGCCGATGCGCGAGAACTGGCTATATACCTCCTGCCCCCAACGATTGTAAACGGTGAAGGTGACTTGCTCAACGAATCGCGCGCATTTCAAACGGAGCTCCGCAGGAATACAATCTCCTTCGCCGCAGTCAAAACCACGGATGCTATAAGCGCTGAACAGGTCGTTCACGTTGTCACCATTGGGTGTAAACACATTCGGCAACTCGTAATAGGGGCAGTTGTCGATGCACAACTCATCGCTGAGTTCGCCTACATTACCCGACACATCGATGGCGGCGATCTTGTAGCACCGCGCAAATGACAAGAGGTCGTTGTCTATGTAGAACGTGTCCCTCACGTTCTCTGCGATGAGTGAGAACTCACCGCCTTTGTTGGACGACGCATATACATGGTATCCGCGTATGTCTTTCCGACAGGAAACATCGGGCGAAGTATTCCACATGATGACGTTGCTGTACGTATCCCGGTCACAGTACTTGGTGAAGTAATCCTGACAATCGACATAATCCAAGGTATTGCGAAGGGGTGGCAGCGGCTTGCACGGAGGGATGGTATCGCCGGGCTGCGCACAAATGATCTGTGAAAAATTATTGAGTGGCTCTATAATCTTGGGATTCCCGTAGCCACCCCGTGTCATAATACGATAGCAGTACGTTGTGTGATCAACGAGAGGCTCATTGTTCCATTGGCCTTCATCCAGGTACAAAAATCCCGAGGCCTTGGCATCCACGCTGTCGATCAGCACGAGGTCCGCCGCGGTGGCTCCTTCGGGACCACGATAGATAAGGTGCCTGCCGGGCGACGAGTTGATTTTATTGGACCAGGGTACAAGGGCGTTCCAGCTCACAGCAATACGCTGAAACGATACATTCGTTTCGGCGCGAACCGAAGAGGCTACCGCTGACGTGCCCATAAATGTACCATCAGACGAATACGCAGCAACGCTGTAATTGTAAATGGTTTCCGCAGTGTTGAGATCGTCGTCTACAAATGTTGTATCCGCGAATGCCCCCGGCGGCGACACGTTCACAGAGTCTCTATCCCTGGCAAACCCCACCGAGCGGTAAATTTCATAACGGTAAGGCGGTGGGAACTGCCCTGCGTTTGCCTCGAACGGCTCTCGCCAACTGACCCTGATGCGGCCGCTTGAGATGTCGGTGTGATCAACCGATACATGGGTGATGATGGGCACATCTGCCAGAATCGGTCCAACACACGTGTCTGTGGATAAATAACTTTCTCCTCCACGGGGCAAAGGGAATACGGCCACCAGCCGGTAACAGTATCTTGCCCCAGGCGCCAGGCCTTCGCCGTGGTTTGTGTCAACGTACCGCGTAACAGGTACAGATAGGGGACCCGTTGGGTGTAACAATATCTCATCGACCAGGTCGTATCCCAACGCAGGCATACCCGTCTGACAATTATCAGGTTCGAAAATCGAACCATCTATCTTTCGCCAGATTTGCATCGTTTCCGCCTGTGTACACCAATAGTTGTCCCATCTAAGTGTAGCCTGTCTATTAGATAAATTGAGTGTTGCATTCGTCCATTCCGGTGCCGGAGCCACGACCGTTATGAACCACGTCTTGAAGGTTACCAGGCGGGGTCCATCGTCCGGACGATCCGTAATTTTGAATACCACCTGATAAGCCTGCTCGCGCACATGCCCGCAATCCGTTTGCCAGCGAAACGTTGTCTGGGCAGGGGGTTGTGAAGGTCGAAAGGCGTCAACACCAGGAACCGGGCGATAGGTCGCGGGAAATTGTGAGACAGGAAAGTTGAAGATTTCGGAGAATGCTTCGATTTTCACATCGTCGTTGTCCGGATCTATGCCGAAGATGGTGGCATCCAGTACAGTCCCGGCAACCACGCAGGTATCGGCTGGCAGGATCAGATCCGGGCGCTCGTTATCACAGTCGTCCACGATGATCTGCATGTCTCTGCGCACATAACCCATGCGATAGAGCACGCCATTCTTCCTTCGCCATTCTGTGACGTGAAACGCAACATTATACTCACCGATGGCCCCGGGTGCGTCCCAGGTTAGCTCGCCATCAACCGGATTAATCGTGAATGTTGGTCGACCAATACCTGCCTCGTTGGCCGTTTCATAGTTTGTATAAAACTTGGGATCAGCAGGTGACGTGTAGTTTACTACCGGCGTATTGGGCCCCATAAAGGGAACCACAAGACTATACGAAAGGCTGTCGCCGTCCGGGTCGAATGCACCGGGGTTGTGTGTGAAAGCCACGCCTTTGCAGGCAATGTCTATGGGTGCTATGAGAAGCCTGGGCGAATTGCTGCATCCCAGATAGGCATCGACGAAAAACTCTGTCTCGAGATAAAACGGTGTATTCACCGAGGCATCCATGTTGAGCACTTCCCGGTTCCTGTTGGGTTCCTGGTAGCGTATCGTGTAGCGTCGGCCGGTGCCAGGATAGGTATGTCTTATGGTAAACGTGGCAGTTGCCACGCTACCATCGGGATTAAGGTCGAGTCGTACCGTGTTCTCCGTCAACGGGACTTCAATGCTGCTGCCATCGCCGAAGTACAGAATTTCACCCGGACCACCCGTTCGGGCTTCGGTGTTCGTGTTGGTATAGGTGGTTAGCGTAATGATGAAAACAAGGCTATTGCAGTTCTCTCTTCTGACTGTGATTTCGCCCGCACGCAAATGTGTGGCCTCCGCCTGGCAGACACAAATCGTGAATAGTACTGTCGCTAGCGCATACGACGCGAGGGAAGGTCGAAACGGCTGAGGTTCCATGATAACGAAAAACTTTAGGAGTTAACCAGGGCGGATCGCTTGAGGCAGGCTCTCAATGACCAAGCGATCGACACGACTGGCGTACCGATAACGATGGGATACGCGCAGTATTGTATGAAAGTTAGCGCAAGTCTTCCACTACAGAATAGCGGGTGGCAGCCATGCTGCGGGAGACTTGTGCTACACGTGATCTGGAGATGAGTACCTTCAATCTGAAGACTGGCTCGTATAGATGCCCACGCCAGTCTGAAGACTGACTTGGCGCATCGCCAGCATGAACACCAGCACAAGTCTCCCGCAGCATGACTGCCACCCCCCATTCTGTAGTGGAAGACTTGCGCTAACATCGCGGACTTGCGCTAACATCTCGCTAACGTCCAGATTCTGACCTGGCATTTTAAACAAAGTGACATTGAAATTCTGAACAAAGTCACCCGGTAACGATACGCGTAATTTTGAATCAACAAACTCAATAAGAAATGAAAACAACATTAAGAACGGACAACTACAATGGTCAGCTGCAATCAGCGCTTGGTTCAGGATTTAACAGCACATCTACTGCCGCGGATGTAATGGAAGGAATCGACCTTAATGGAAAAGTAGCGGTTGTGACAGGCGGGTACGCGGGTATTGGACTGGAAACTGTCAGGGCATTCGTACGGGCAGGAGCGGAAGTATGGGTACCCGCCCGGGATATCGCAAAAGCGGAGAAGAATATCGGGAGTGCAGGCGTGACCGTGAAAGCGATGGACCTGATGAATCCTGCTTCTATCGACCAGTTTGCTGCCACATTCTTGAGCACCGGAAAATCCCTGGACATTCTTGTGAACAATGCCGGTATCATGTGGGTACCCCTTCGCCGCGATGATCGCGGATTTGAATCTCAACTGGCTACCAATCATCTCGGTCATTTTCAATTGACAGCCCGGCTTTGGCCGGCCCTCAAACGGGCGGGTAGCGCCAGGGTGGTAACGGTATCTTCCTACGGGCATCACATGGCTCCTTTCGATTTTGCCGATCCTAACTTCAACCACCGGGAGTATCACACGCTGCAGGGATATGGACAATCAAAAACAGCCAACAACCTTTTTGCTGTCGAACTCGATCGTCGTGGCCAGGAATTCGGAGTAAGAGCATATTCGCTGCATCCAGGATCTGTAAACGGCACCGACCTGGGACGTGAGGCGCCAATCGAGTTGTTTAAGCAAATGGGTACTCACGACGCCGACGGAAACATCTTTCCGGACGTTGCCAGGCGCCTCAAAACTATCGCGCAAGGAGCTGCCACAACCGTATGGTGCGCTACCAGTCCCCTGCTTAATGATATGGGCGGGGTGTATTGCGAAAACTGTGACATTGCCCAACTCGACAAAGGAGACATTGAACAAAAATATGATGACCCGTTTTCGCTGCGCGGCGTACTTCCCTACTCGGTCGACGCCAACAACGCGAGGGCATTGTGGACAATGACTGAGGAGATGACGAACCTGCAATTTCCCGTGGAGTAAAGATGCATCGGGGATGAAAGTTGACCTCATTGAGGTTGGGGAAAAAAGTGTCGATAGGAGAGGCAAAGGAAGCAAAGTATTTTCACCGCAAAGGCACAAAGATGCAAAGTTCCGCAAAGGTGCCTTCGGCACAAGGTCAAAAATTAATGTAGATCCATTTGTTGTTTTGTTGGCAGCTATGCCCAAGAATGAAGAGCGGTTTTGCTGTCAACAACACTAGTCAACTGTGCCGAAGGCACCTTTGCGGAACTTTGCATCTTTGTGCCTTTGCGGTGAAAATACTTTGCTTCCTCCGCTACCTCCTACTCCTTTTGAAACAGCCTCTCGTAAATTCTCAATTCCCAATTATTCAGATAATCACTACTTTTCAATTGCCATGAACACGGACTTCAAAGTCAGGTATATTACGCCCGAAATTAAACTGTCTCATTACGAAGACAAGTTGTTTAAGACAGAGGTTCTCTTTGAACACCATATGCTGGTATGGTTCATATCCGGCGAAACAAAGATCATTCAGGCGCGTGCCTCACATACGTTTGGTCCCGGTGACATTTTTCTAATACCCCGAAATCACCTCGTTACCGTGATCAACTATCCCAAGAACGGATTGCCGCACAAAGCAGTAGCCATGCACCTGACTGTTGAACGACTGCGGGAGTTTTACGCAAAACTTGAGGTCAGGCCCCGCGCATCTATCACCAACAAGATCTACCACTTCACGAATCATCCGCTTCTTCAAAGCTGCTTGTCCTCATTAATTCCGTATTTCGATGTACAAGAAACATTTCCGGAGAGAATTGCTTCGTTGAAAATTATAGAGGCACTTACTATTCTGCGAACAATTGAACCCGAAATAGACGGCATACTGGCGAACTTTGAAACCCCCGGAAAAATCGATCTGGCCAGGTTTATGGAAAGTAATTACATGTTCAATCTTCCCCTGGAGAAGTTTGGCTATCTCACCGGCCGAAGTTTATCAACCTTCAACAGGGACTTTCGGAAGATGTTTCGTGATACGCCGCAAAAGTGGCTCACCAAGAAACGGCTCGAGCTGGCGCATTATCAAATCGCTGAGCATGCGAAGAAGCCAGTAGATGTTTATTTGGAGGTCGGTTTCGAAGACCTTTCGCACTTCTCCTATGCCTTCAAAAAGCAATTCGGTTACATACCCAGTGCATTGCCAAGAAACCGGTGACCTTCGCCTTTGCTGTTTCGGTGATTATTCATTCTTCAACTCCTCCACGGGACTGCGCCACGCGGCTCTCAACGTTTGCACGCTCATCGTTGCCAATGCCACAACGGTAACGGCAGCTGCTGCATATACAAACGTAAAGGTGTCCAGGGGAATCTTTCTGGCGAAACGCTGAAGCCATTCGTTCATAAGATAGTAACTGATGGGTGCAGCCAGCAGGAAAGCAATGACGATGCGTTTCACAAAACTTACCGTGAGTAATTGCGCAATGTCGCGTGCGCTTGCGCCCAGCACCTTTCGAATGCCCACTTCCTTCATTCTGCTTTGCGCTACCGCCCATGATAGGGCAAATAGTCCGAAGCAGGAGATGATCATGCTCACAATGGAATAGGAAACAACCGTCTTATACAAGAACGTATCGTCTTTGTATTTCTTCATCAACTCCTCCTGTATCAGGTGATAGGAAAAGAATTCGCCGGGAAAGATCTTTTTCCACGCAGCTTCGACGGCCGGGACTAACTCAGCAACGGTGGCCCCACTGTAATCAATGAGGAGCCTGCTGTTATCTGTGGAGTACGAGATAATGGCTGGTTGAATCTCGTCTTTGAATGAGGTTGCCGTAAAGTCCTTGACCACGCCGATGATAGGGTCTTTGGTGCCCGGAATCAATTCACCCACGGGACTTTTCATATCGAACATCCTTACGAGCGCCTCGTTGACAAGCTTCCCCGGTTTGTTCGCAGCAGGCAACTCACCTTCCATCAACTGAAGGTCCAGCGTTTTCATCAGGTCTTCGTCGCCGCTAAACAAACGCGGCGAGTAGGACTTTCCGTCTTCCAGATCATATCGCACCATCCAGTTTCCAAACACGGGGCTGCCATTACTGATTGCTGCATGTTTCACTCCTGGCAATTGCAGGAGGTCATTCTTAAGTGCCGTGAGCCTGGGCGCTTGTGCCTTATCGACCTGAAGCACAACGACGTGCCGATTGAATCCCAATGGTGCGGTTTCAAGGTAATGCATTTGCCTGATGATCGTCACTGCGCATACAGCGAGGGTGATCGAAATGACGAACTGTACGGTAAACAGCAACCTGTTAAACCCGACTTTGGATCCTGTGTTCTTCATCAGACTGATGGGCAACACCCGATGCTGCTGGGCAAGCGAAAAGACCACCACCAGCATACCTATGAGAAATACCAGGCCCCCAGCCAATGCCACGAGATCCCAGTGCATAATATAGTCCAGGCTTAACGACGTCTCCAGAATGCCGTTGAAGTAGGGCAATCCTACCAGCATGAGCCCGACAGCGATCATCAACGCGATGCCTATGTAAAGTATCACTTCGGTCGTCAACGACTTGACAAGCCTCCACAGCGTTACGCCTAATGTCTTGCGAATACCGGCTTCCTTCTTTCTCTCCTCGAGCGACAACAAATACAGACTGGCAAAGTTAAAAGCCGCCATGAAAAGGATGAGGGCACAAACTATTGCCGCTGTGCGGATGAATGGAAGACTGCGCGTTCGCATGTACGTCATCCGGTTAATCTCGTTGAAGTAAGAGTTGGTCAATGGCTCGATACTGTAATGCAGTTTTCCCTCGCCAATTAGCCCAGGCAACTTTGCATCCTTGTTAACTTTTTCCATCAACTCCTCAACCGACGCCTGGTTGTGCAGCACAACGTACGTGGCACCACCACGTAAACTGTTCTTCAATATCGAATGCGCCACGAGTGCCTCAAATTTGAGATGACTGTTCTCTGAAGGATGACCTAGAATTGCAGAAACGATGAGGGTGCGTGTGGTATCGGCCGTCTTCAGCGTTATCATTTCGCCAATTGGCCGGTCGTTTCCAAACAGGGCAAGCGCCTTATCCCTCGAAATCATGATCGTCTCGGGGGTCAATCCCTGGGACGCCGTTCCCGCGTAAACGGGATAGTTAAAGACAGAGAGAAAGGTACTATCGACAGAG
>DATHKA010000566.1:0-19726 GCA_035489615.1 Chryseolinea sp. | reverse complement strand
TAGCTGATCGAAAAGTATGATGGGCCTGTCTGCCCCCAGTGGTGAAAACTGATAGAATGCGCGACTCGTGCCCCCAGGCCCACCGTGGGTAAGTAGTAGTGGTGTGCCCTTGCCGTCACCAATGACTCGGTACCAGACCTTGCCGCCGTTTACCTCAACAAAGCCTTCGCCGGGACTCAGTGCGGGACGAGATTGACATCCACAGAAAAAAAGAACTACAAATACGACAAAGGCGCGTGCTGGTCTGCGTCCATTCATAACTACTTGTGAAGACACAGACAGGATCAAAGGAATCATTCCCATATGGCAGCGAAATGCAAACAATATAAGCCATATTAAGAATATGTTTGCCGATTGTCAAGACCTGCAACTTTTCGATCGTTGACTGGTTGCCATTCAGGGCAGAGGCAAAGTCTGATTATGCAGACTGATTGCCAGGAAAAAAGGTAGTGCGTGAAAATTTATTCATAGGAATCTGACGACGCAATTGGTTCGCTGAACTTACCATCGGTGGTCTCTTGCATCCCTCTTCTAACACCCCTGATAACGGTAGCCACACGTTGTGGTGGGTCGCCGGAAGCCTTTCGAAAGTCGCGTCGGTCGCGAAGAAACTGATGCCCGAAAGCATACGCCATTCTTCCACTCGCATCAGATCCGCTGTGTCCTACGCGGTTGGAGGTCGTAAAACGGGTATAGGCATCCCGGTAGTATTGCCTATAGGCCGCGAGATTGGGAACGATGTATTTCGTATGGCCAAACTCATGGGCCAACAGATTGAGGGCGGTCTCGCAGATCCATATATCGATAGACACGGTGAATTCTCCGAAGCGCGACTGGTTCGCATCCACATCCCGTGCTGAAGTCTGAAAGAAGCTAACTCCGCTGAGCATCACTGACGCCATCTCTTCGGGAATGAAACGCACATAGATATCGGTCAGTCTTCCACGCTTGTCCGTCAATTGGTCCATCTGATCGTACATATCGGGCGAAATCATTCGCATTTGTCTCAGGAGAGCTTCTGTCAGTTCATAGTGAGCAACTACCGTCAAGTGCTTCTTCATAGCAGCATTGATGCGGCGACGTTCTGATTCGGACATGTCAGGGTTTTCCATCAACCGCCGGTTTAACTCCTGCAGACATTGACGGGCAGACGGCAGGTCAGGCGCATAACCATTTCTGATATCTGCCGTCACTACCGTGGCAAGCACAAGGCAAAGTGATATCAGCAGTATACATTTTTCGTACATACTGAGTTTTGATTTTAAATGTGTATCGAACGAATACCCGTGAATCGACAGGTCTGCGAACGGGAGTTGCCAATTATCATGCCCATTGCATATTGTCGTCGAATCAATGAATTTCCAGCAAAAGTGTTGAATAGCTGTTCAGTTGTGAACATCGCCATTGTTCCGTACTGAACATAAACTTCACCCGGAGCGCGTGACATGAACGTAATTCATATCAATCTCTATGCTAGTAAGACTAGGCGAGATCAAAAAGGTTACAACGTTAAATGGATATTCATAAAATGTAACACAACGTTCAGTTGATGTCGTGCGAAAAGTCGCCGTCGTTGTTCGGAGCTTCAGCCGTTGCGCACAGACTGAAACCCAATGCTGTCCGTGCGCCCGATTTCGAACAGCAAGCTTCAACAACGAACAGGCCATGCGCCACCAAACTACTTCCTGAAGCTTCCCGGGCTAACCTATAGGGTCGCGACCCCGCTCGTATACTTCGCTCCACAGAAATGGTTATCCGATTCGCGTTCGTCGGAAGTAGCACGCCGAAATTGGATCGGAGTTGAATGCTATTTAGAACCTAACTGCTTCTTGATTTTCGGTGGGAGTTTGTCCCGCACCAATTCGTACGACTGCTTGAGATACCTCTCCCACTCTTTCTTTCGCATCTTGCTGATGTCCTCGATGAGCACCCATTTATACTTGGCTACGTACGGTGCCGGCTTGAAATGCATTCTGCCGGACACTTCCTCAAACTCTTCATCCGTTACCTTGAATGAGGCTGATGTCGGCACCTGATTGAGCCCGGCGACGCAAAACATTTTAGATCCGATTGAGAAAACGAGGTCATTGCCCCATTTGATGTCCTGCGTAACGTGCGGAAATCCCATGCAAATAGTTCGTATGTCTTCGATGTTCATGTTCGTTCCGGAACCTTGGGATGTCGGGCAAGTTCCCTCGAATCGCCCCTTGCGCTACAGCACCAACAAGTTAATAAACAGCCCCGGAATTTACCACACCAAATCAATCGACAGATGACCTGGCGGCCTCAGCTGACGACAAGCCAGGGCATTTCAGTTAATAATGCTGGAAATTCCCGTGAAGATTAGTAGTTTCATTGATATTCGGATCACCCGACCATCTTCCATTTATAATTACATTCCATCCAAACGCAGATATTATGAAGTCATTCCTGACCACGCTGCTTTGCCTGTTGATCACTTACCATTCCGCCTGTGCGCAGCATCCAACTGGCGATATTGTCGGCCCGGTTCAGCTAGCGAGTCATATCTATCCCGGTACGGTGCGCAATTATTGGGTGTACGTCCCGAAGCAATACGTCGCTACATCTCCAGCGTGTCTGCTCGTTGTGCAGGATGGACTCAACCGGGCAACCGGCTGGAGGCTTCCACAAATCCTGGACTCTTTAATCGCAGCGCATAGAATCCCCGTTATGATTGGTGTATTTGTCGATCCGGGAACCGTGTCAGCATCACGCGATGATGCCTTTCCGCGCTACAACAGGAGCCTGGAGTACGACGCGCTTGGCGACCACTACGCTAACTTTCTCGTGAACGAGTTACTACCAGAGATACAAAAGTCATACAACATCAAACAAGATCCCGATAGTCGCTGTATTGCCGGCGCCAGTTCCGGAGCCATATGCGCGTTTAATGTAGCCTGGGAACGACCCGACCAATTCAGACGGGTGCTGAGCACTATCGGCACGTACGTTGGTTTGCGCGGTGGCGAAGAGTTCACGACGCTGGTACGAAAGTCGGAACCCAAACCCATCCGCGTATTTCTCGAAGATGGCAGCAGCGACCTGAACATCTACGCAGGTGACTGGTGGACCGCGAATCAGGCCATGCTATCAGCGCTGACCTATGGCGGTTATGAAGTAAGCCACAGTTGGGGAAGCGGCGGACACGACAGCAAGCACGCTATTTCGATCATGGGCGAAGCCATGGAGTGGCTTTGGAGGGACTACCCTGCACCCATTATTACACACAAGGGCATTAAGCCCAGAATCGATCTGTTGATCGATGGCGAAGCATGGCAGGAGGTCAAACTTGAAGGCCGGTCCGTTAGCCAACTCGCGGCAGACAAGGACGGCAATCTGTTCTTCGTTGACAAAGGCGGACTGTATCGCATCAGCAACCAACACCAGGTCGAAAAAATAAATGCTGTGCACATCGACCGGGTAAGCGCCGGGCCGTCCGAACTGTTCGGGTGGATCAAGGCCTCCAGGAAGATCGTATCGATCGACAAGACCGGTAAGATGGTTACGCTCGCCAACCACTGCGACGTCGATTACCTATACACGGCCACTCGTGGACTGTATTTCAGCGATGGTGTAAAGCGACAGATCGGATACTACGACTTTGCCCATAAATCGCTGCGGTATTTTACAACGGACTTCCTACCGGGCGCGATGGCCCTGTCGGCAGAGAAAACATTTCTGAATGTGGCCAGCAAAGACACGCCGTTCGGTCATTCGCTCAAAGTCAACACTGACGGCAGCATCCAGGACGGCCAGGCCTATGTGCATTATCACACGAACTTTGGACAAACAATGCCCGGCATACGAGGCATGGACGTCGATGCTAACAACGTTCTTTTCAGCGCCACCGATCTTGGGGTGCAAGTCTCGGATCAACTCGGCCGGGTCAACTTTATCTTTTCGAAGGTCACACCGCGCATCGACGACGTGAAGCTCGTCGCGGACCGGCTATATATTTCGGGTGATAGCAGGTTGTTCGTACGCAAGATTAACGACAAAGGGCTTCTCTCTTTTGATGGACCCGCGACGCCACCGAAGCCACAGCTCTAGCCGTTGGTCGGGTTACCACCTGCAGCATCTATTGCTTTCTTATTTCATACCACAATTCGACCATTCCCGTTTTGTAGGCCATTACTTCTTTCAGGTGCAATAGTTGCTCGTGCCCCAGGTGATCAAGAAATCGCGTTCCACCTCCCAGCATAACAGGCAGAATGGAAAGCCTGATGTCGTCCGCCAATTTCTGTTTTATGAAATCCTGGGTAAGCCTAGCGCCACCAACGATCCAGATATTCCTGTAAGCGGGTTTTAGCCTATCATTCACAAGGCCGACTAATTCGCCTGAATATAGTTCGATATTATTTCCGTTAATCGGCAGGCTTCTGTGGCTTAGTACTACAGTCGGTACGTCCCCATAGGCCCAACCAAATTCCCGTGAAAGCTCCAATGCCAGTTCGTACGTCCGGGAACCCATCACAAAATAGTCTATCCCTTTCATAAATTCCTCGGCACTTTCCCCTGTCACACCCTTCTCATAGTTATCTTTGGATTCAAACCAGGAAATGTCGCCGTCCGCTTTGGCAATAAAACCGTCAAGACTTGAAACCATATGTATGGTTATCTTGGATTCTGTCATCAGCATAAGATTAAACGTTCGGTCTGCGTTCGGATACACTCACCCACGCGATACAAGCAAATGCGACCATAGTGGCCAGCGTCCGAACGACATGATATTTCCACCACTGGTCTCTCAACGCGGCCCATTCGCTCGGAATGCTGGCCAGATCCCACGTTAACACAATGGCATTGATGGGCTGATTTCCAAACCGCGTTACCAGCGCACTCAGGATCAGAAGCACGGCAGCAAGCAGAAGTATCGAAAGGAGAAGTTTATCTTGTTTGCGCAGAAAGGCAGAGATCAACGTTGACACTATCGCGATTAAGCCGAGTATGGGCATCAGTACATTCAAGGCCCCTATTGCGTGCTGTTGCTGGGTGACATACACTTCTGCCGAAAGTCCGATAGGATTATAACCGATCCATACTCCGAAAATGGTGCCAGCGACCAGGCCGGTGACAACGACATCAAAAAACAATATTACTTTCTTGACCATAGCTTGCAACAAGGACAAAATACGAAATCCTGGTCACTTTACCTCCGCATTTACCGATACATTTGCCTTGAAACGAAACTACCTCGAATCCAAGAATAACCCCAAATTATGCGTAAGGTCTTCCTGCTTTTCTTTGTCACTGCTGTCTTCCATTGCCAGGCCCAATCGTCCAATAGCTTACTGCTCTTAAACGGAAACGTTATTGACGTGGAGACAGGGTTGATCAGCCAGCAGCCCTGCTCCCCGTTTTCCTGGCGTATGGCATTACGACCATTCGCGACTGCGCCAGTGACCTCGGCGTACAAGTTCTCGCGTGGCGCAACGAGATCAATACACGCAAGCGTCTAGGTCCGACCATATTTACAGCCGGTCTCAAGCTGGAGGGGAAGAACTCTACCTGGAAGGGTGACCTTGAAATCGAAAGCGAAGCAGAACTTAACAAGATGTTGGACGTCCTCGACCAGTACAAGGTCGATTTCGTAAAAATCACCGAGAATACGTTAAGCGGAGAACTGTTCCTGAAAAGCGTGAAAGCCGCTCACGATCGAGGCTACCGGGTATCGGGTCACGTTCCCATTGACCTGTCCATCTCGGAGTTAGTGGATGCCGGACTTACGAGTGTCGAACATGCAAGTTATCTGCTGCGCCTGGGCAGCGATGAAGACAAGGTTAAGAGCGACCTGGTGTCGGGAAGAATTACACGCGCTGAAGCCGAAGCCCTGTACGCCACGGGATTTAATCAGCAAGACGCTATACAGAACTATGCGGCCATGGCAAAAAAAGGACTGTTTGTCTGTCCGACATTAATCGGAGGACGTCAGTTGGCATATCTCAGCGAAACCGATCACCGTCACGATGAGTTCCTGAGCTATCTCACGGACAGATTCGTTTCAAATTATCAATGGCGCATTCAGCGGATGAGTAATGAAACTGATGCCCAGCGCCAGCAGCGCAAAGACCGCTACCTGTTCCTGCGCACACAACTGCCGATCATGTATCAATCCGGCCTCCTGATCATAGCGGGCAGCGACGCTGCTGCTCTGAATACCTATGTATATCCGGCAGAGTCATTACTGCAGGAACTGGAAATTTTCCAGGAAGCGGGATTAAAGCCCATCGAAATCTTACGGACTGCGACACGGAATGGTGCCCTGTACTTTGGCATAGAAAAAGCTACCGGATCTATTGCGCAAGGAAAGAATGCTGACCTCGTTATCCTGGACAAAAATCCGCTCGACGATGTGCGTGCACTGAGAAGTGTAAATGGCATATTGAAATTCGGCCATTACTACAACAGGACATCGCTCGATATTATGCTGAAGGAAGCAGCAGATACAAAGAGCAGACTGGACGACGAAAGAAAATGATGAAGGGATGCACACGATATATTACGCTTCACATCTGATTCCATAAACGTGAGCTGTTTTTGTCGCTTACCCGGCAAAAATGTTAACTTGTAGAATTCAAACTTCTTTCTATGTCTATATGTATGTACCTGCGTTTCATAGCGCTGTCCATCTCTTGCCTTTCGTTCGTTTACTCCTTCGCCGCCAAGGTTGATAGTCTCGACGTTCCGAGCGCTGCGATGCACAAGACCTATAAGGCGGTGATCGTCCTTCCCGATTCTTATTCCAAGAGCAAAGCTTCGTATCCGGTACTTTATCTATTGCATGGAGGAGGCGGTCACTTCAGCGATTGGATGAAACTAACGCCCGACAAAATGCTCGTGAAAGATCTGGCAGACCAAAACAATCTCATTTCGTCATGCCTGAGGGAGAAGCCTTTGGTTGGTACCTGGACAGTCCCTTCGACCCGGGAAGCCAGTTCGAGACGTACATTACGAAAGAAGTAATTCCCATGATCGACAAGACGTATCGCACGGTAGGCAGCAACAAAGGAAGGGTCATTACGGGGTTATCGATGGGCGGACATGGTGCCATGTACCTTTCAACCCGGCACCCTGATTTGTTCTGCGCCGCCGGCACCATTAGCGGTGCAATGGATATGAATTGGACGCGTTATCGAATCACCGAAGAGTTTGCAAAATCATTGGCTGATCGCTATCAAAAGCTGCTGGGTACGTCGAACCCCAATGATCAGGTATTTATCAACAGCTCTATAGTAAACATGGCTGAGGTGATTAAGAAGAATGGCCTCCCGATTATCATTGATTGTGGCGTAGATGATTTCCTGGTCGAAGCCAACAGAGAGCTGCACCGACGGCTGGTGTACAATAACACACCACACGATTATGTGGAAAGGCCAGGCGCGCATACCTGGGGATACTGGCAAAATTCGCTACCCTACCATGTACTATTCTTCAAGAACGTATTGAAGAGTAATGGCGTAACGGTGAAGTAAGGAATGGCTCATGGTTACATTAAGCAGCAAGAACAATCCACGCTATTTATGTAACTCAGCCTTCGAAAGTACAGGCAGAGCATAATTGTGAATGGATGGTCAAAGCTTATTCTTTGGCTTTCAAATCATTCCCATCGACTTCAACTCGAGATACTTGTTGATGGACGTAACGATAAGCTCTTCGGGACGCGTCAGTATACTCATGATACCGTGTTGCCTCAATTCCTGCACCAGTTGAATTTTGGTAAGCTTGTAATCCTCTGCAATCGCCTCCTTATACACTTCTCCCAAGGTATTTGCAGGCGCGCCAACCTGCGAAGTGATCTCTGTGTTTTCGAAAAAGATAACGACCAGCAAATGCTGATTGTTAAGTCGCTTCAATTGCGGGATGACCCGCTGGAGGGCATACATGCTTTCAAAATTCGTAAAGAGCAATAGCAGACCACGGCCATTGACCATCCTGTTCAGGCCCAGGTACATACTTTCATAATTGGCCTCAACAGCGTCCTCCTTTTCCTTATACAGTAAGTCAAGAATCTTTTTCAACTGCATTTTTCCACGCTCAGCCTTTAGCATCGACTTCGGCGCCTCGGCAAACGTGAGAAGACCAGCACGATCGTGCTTTCCCAGGACGATGTTCGAGATCACCAACGCCGCATTCACCGCATGATCAAACAGGCTCAAGCCGTTAAACGGCATGTGCATCACGCGACTCTTATCAATGATGCAATAAACTTGTTGTGATTTCTCGTCTTCATACTGGTTGACCATGATATGCGCCCTCCTGCTGGTAGCCTTCCAGTTAATGCTACGATAGTCATCGCCGCGCATGTATTGCTTGATATGCTCGAACTCATAACTGTGGCCTACCCGCCTAACCTTTTTCACCCCATACTCCGTAGCGAGCCGCGCCGACGCTCTGATCTCGTACTTTCTCATCTGCACAATAGAAGGATAAACGGGCAGATTAAGCGGCTGACCGACCGTTATTCTTCTGCTGATAAGACCCATCCGCGATCGGACAAAAACATGAATGTTTCCAAATAGGTATTCGCCGCGACTCAATGGACGAACGCTATACCGACGATCGATGACCACACCGGGGCTAAGGTGCAGCCTGTGTGAAGACGTTCTTATTTGCAGCTGAACGGGCAGCTCATCGATCACCTCTGCATCCAGCTCGAGGTTAGATCTATTTTGAAACACGAGCACGATTTCGTTTTCATCGCCCAGTGAAAGAACGGAAGGTGTCTTCCGTCTGGCATCAATTTGTACGCTCCGGTTGAAAAGTACAATTGTGTCGATGACGAGAAGCAATGCATACAATATGCAGCCTGTCTTGGCATACGGCAACAAGAACGGGAATGGGTACGACGCTATCAGCGCACCAATCAATAACGACAACCCGATGAAAAAACGATTGCCAAGGAACAAATCTCTGAAGATTTTCATTAACGGGGAATTTCGAGTCGCTCGGTGATCTCCCTGATTACATCTTCAGGTTCGAGTCCTTCCATTTCCCGTTCGGCCGTCAGCATGATGCGATGGTTCAATACGTGAGGGCACACGAACTTAACATCGTCTGGCGTCACAAAGTCCCGACCATTCATGGCGGCAATTGCCTTCGACGAACGTAATATAGCGAGGGACGCACGTGGAGATGCGCCGAGGCTGAGGTCGCCGTTATTTCTGGTGCCGTCGATCAGCCTGGCGATGTATACCAGTATCTCATCTTTTACGTGAATCTGTTCGATCATGCCCTGATACGCCTTCAGCTCGCTTTGTGAAACCACGGCTTCAACCTGTCCAACAACCCTTAAGTTGAAATCGTTTTTGAACCGCTTTAGTATTTCGATCTCCTGGTCCAGACTCGGGTAGGTAAGCTTGAGCCGAAACAAAAAACGATCGAGCTGTGCCTCGGGTAGCCTGTAAGTCCCTTCTTGTTCGAGGGGGTTTTCGGTTGCTATCACCAGAAAAGGATACTCCATAGTATACGTTGTTCCATCGATAGTAATTTGCTTTTCCTCCATCACCTCGAACAAAGACGATTGTGTCTTGGCAGGTGCCCGATTGATCTCGTCAATCAAGACCAGATTGGCAAACACGGGCCCTTTGCTGAAACTGAACTCCGATGTCTTAACATTGAAGACCGTTGTCCCCGTTACATCGGTCGGCATCAGATCGGGTGTGAACTGAATTCGCGAGAAACTTACCGACAATGCCCTGGCTACCAACTTTGCCGTAAGCGTCTTCGCTATGCCCGGAACGCCTTCCAGTAAAACGTGCCCGCCGGTGAATATTCCTGCCAACAGCAGGTCAATGATCGTCTCTTGTCCCACAACCACTTTTCCGATTTCACGCTTTATCCGTTCAACGCGTGTTGTAAACTCATTGATCGCCGTGGCGCGTTCATCTACGGGTTCTGACTGATGTTCATTCATAATTCTCTATTTGCAATTCTTATAAAATTCGTCCAGGAGCTGATGCAGCCCGGTAAGTTGATCAGGTTCAAAATCTGCCCGTGATTCCAGGTGATGGAACGCTGAGGCAATCAACTGCAGGTGCTCCATGTCGATTTTAGATTTCCCGGCCAGTCGCAGCAGGTAACTTTCAGTCGTGCTATGGGCCTGCAGACCATACTTGGTTTTCACGAAATGAAAAAAATATTTCATTTTCTTCCTTCCGATATTGTGATGATTCGCGTTTTGAAAATGAAGTTCCGCCACCATTCCCACGAATTCCCGCGATGAGTTTTCCTTCTCCAGCAGCACAGGAATAATACCCTGTCGACGTTTGGCCGTGAATAGCACGTACATCAGTACACCGATCAGCATCAGCCACCAGGCATAGCGGAGACTTTCCTGCTGAAGGATATAGGACACGGGACTCATCTCCGGCGCATTGTTGCCGCCCGCGAACTCTGAACGGCTAAACTCGTCCCAAAGGATCGCCTTGCCATTGAGATACGAGAAGACACCTGACGCATAGTCAGTTTTGTCGAGATCCGTCAGAAAATAATTCGTGAATACAATGGGGTTCGTGTGTATATACAAGTGACCATCACCGTGAGCAATTCTAAAGAAATTCGCCCCAGCCTGCTCAATGTAACCAAGCGGCGTCAAAGCCTGAAGCGTGTCGCACTGAAAATCCTCCATGAGCGCATTCCAATAGTACTTCTGATCTTCCGGACCAAACCTATAGCGATAGCTGTACCCCTCGGACGTCTTCAGTGCCACATTAATAAAATTCATTTTCGCTATTTGCTGCTCATTTTCCCGCAGAAAGACCTCACTTTCACAAAGCGCTGCCTCCGTCTCATCAATAAGGTCGAAGGGCATGTGAACCGTCGATATGAATGCGTTGTTGCCTGCCGAAATAAAAGTCAGCAGCGCATACTTATCGTCCTCGCTTAAATAAATCTCCCGACCGATAAAAACATAGTCGGTCTTGACTTTGAGTACGGCCGTATCGAGAACGTCGCGAAGGGGCCTATCGTCATGAAACGTAAATGTCTGTCCTGGCCGAAATCGCGCCAGCAGCTTTTGAATGAAAAGCGTCCCATAAGGTTGATCGCTTTTTGCCTCATAGGTTTCATCCCATTTGTACTTCCTGCCCTTATTAGATTGAGTCTTTGTAAAATAAAAGACAAGCAGAAACCCAAGACCGAGAAAGAGCGCAATAGCAAGACGATTTCCCTTCATGCCGATTTTGACGAATTCAGTTTGTCTCCCATTGATTTGAATGAGTCGATCACCTGCTCATAAGCGTTCAGGCTGAGGTCGTGCTCGCCATACCATACCTGTTCATAGTTAATCGTCAATAGCCTTATCTCATCATAGTGATACTGCTTAAGAAGCAGTTCGGATAGGTAATCACGATTGGTCTTGTCCTTCTTCCAGTTTATGACGCCGTTCTCATCAAGAGTTTTCAGCATGCCCAGGAAACAAATCCGGACGGCCAGCCGATAGTTTCCGGATGCGATAGCCTCTCTCACAAGCCTGTCCGTTTCGAGTTCCCGAATATTGTCAATGAAGGTGGCATTAATTAAAGAAGGGCTGTTCGGCACAACCTTTCGGTCCGACTTCACTGAAATGTTCCTGATGATCAGAAACAGTATGTATATGATAACGCCGGCAACGAGAGCGTAGATGATATAGTCGAACCGGATATCGGAACTCAGCGAGAAACCCGATGATGATTCGTCGTCTTCGTTGTTCCGCCCGTTGCTTCGTTCGCGAGACTTCACACGCTTGTCTGACGATTTTGTTGTAGTGTCAGAACGTTCCACTTTGGACTGCTGCGCTCGCTCCTGATCTTCCGAGTAATCCGTTGAGCCCACCACTTCCTCCCATGCTTTGCGATCAAATCTGTTCACATCCACAATCTCCGATTGCACGTTGGAATCCTGCGCGTGAGAAGGGAGCCCTGCTAAAGACACTAACAGCAAAAGGATGAAATGGCACCTCACCTGTTATTGGTTTTGGGACGCTTCACGGTCATTTTAACAATCGTTTCTTTCAAACCACTTGCACTATTTGCTTCTTCCTGGCTAAAGCACAAATACGCCATGCTGGCACCAATCGCCGGCAGGATAAGATAGAAGGAAAAGGTGCGGACAAAGACATTCAGAAAGTCAATGATCTGCTGCGACGTTGAATCATTAGATACAAAGTTCCATTTCAACACGCTCAGGTGCATATACAATATAGGAGCCGATAAAATCAAAAGAAAGCCAAAAGACAGGATAACAAGAATGGCCTGCAGGGCGGGGCCTTGGTTCTTGTTCGTTGAGAATAATTCAAAACCATGAGCCAGTCCATAACACAATCCGCTAGACTGCTCGGTGATAACAAATGCACTAAGAAGCAAGTATCCAAACGCGATGACGGCCGCAACAACGCCGAATGCCCCCAGGTAGAGTAAGCCCTCAAGCAAAGCCACGAGGAAAACGATGTGAACGAATGACTTCAGGTCAAAATTAACGCGCTTCGGGTTTGACTCGGTAACAATTAATCGCATGGTGGCAAATAGCACCCAGCTAACACCCAGCGCATGTATGAGGATGAAAGCCGGTGATGGCTGGTTGAAAATGCTTCCCAGATCCGCGAACAATGCTACCCACCACTCCGTTTCCGAAGCAACGTATCCCTTCTGCTCTTTGAAAAAGTGCTGTGCAAGACTCACTATAAGGGCCGAAACAAAAATGGCAGACGATAGCTTCGGCGCCTGGCGAGAATAGAATTGAAATGTATCTTTTAAGATATCAGCATTATTCTTGATCCGAAAATAGTCGATGCGCTCGGTGGGGCTGGCCGCAAGCTGTATATCCTTCAATGGATACAGGAATCCTGTCCGCGATTTGATCCATGGATAAACGACGAAATATCCAATGATGAAAAACGCAGAGAGAAATATCAGCGTCACCTTTAGGAACACCGGAACGCCGGTGTAGCGGGTGAGGAAGCTTTCGATGATGGCAGCGAGGACGAACAGCGGTGTTACGCCGAGCATCAGTTTCAGCGACCGAATGCCTGCGCGCTGGAGTGATTGGATCCGGGAGTAGGTGCCTGGAAATATCAATCCACTGCCCAGGGTAAGGCCGGCACCACCTGCAATGATAATGGATGAGATTTCAAGTGTTCCATGAAGCCAAATACTCAACGAGGACGTCAGCAATAATCCCTTTTCCGCAAAGTAATACTGAAAACTGCCAACCATGATTCCATTGTACAAAAGGCTTCCCAACGTTCCGATGGCCAGGAAAATTCCCAGTACATAGGTCCGGAAAGCCACCATCAGATTGTTCAACGTGATGCCGAGGAACATATCAACCTGGTTCGCCTTCTTATACACCGCCATGGGATCGCCACTTTTGATGTTCTCATCCGTCATCTTTACATAACTCTCGCTCAAGATCGTCTTCACGAACTGTGGATCGTTGCGGCTCGAGAATGCACCAATAAAAAGAGAAAGCGCAAAAACAGCCAATGATACGAGTAATTGACGACGCGACGACAAGATGATCTGTGGAAGTTCGTCGAGCCAAAACAATTTAAACTGGCTATGCACGCCCTTTTTGCTTCCGTAAATCGCCGAAAAATACTGACGGGCAATCTTATTCAAATAGACTCGGACGGATCGGTTCGGATAGTAAGTGCGCGCATAAGAGAGGTCGTCAACAACCTGGACAAACAAATTGCTCAACTTATCGGGATCTTTGACGGGTGCTACCAAAAGGGCTTCGGCTTCTCGCCACTTCTCCTTATTTTGGTCTATGAAACGACTCTCATTCATGAAGGGTGAAAAGTATCTTATTAAAGTTAGAAAATGAAGAACGTTGAAATAATCACGGCGCAAAATGTTGTGTTGCAGTATGAACTGGCGTCGTTGCAGGACCGCGTGGTCGCGTTCATTATTGACTTGGCTTGCTTAGTTGCCGGGCTCAGCATTTTGTCGGGACCACTCATGGCCATTGCTTCGTCTGAAACCGGGGGTACTATTGTTGTCTTCCTTTTATGGTGCATTTTCATTTTCTATTCCCTTGCGCTTGAGGTGTTAAATGATGGGAGAAGCCTGGGTAAAATGGCGATGAAAATCCGGGTCATCAAACTGGCGGGCGGCAACGCGCGATTTGCCGACTACGCGGCGCGCTGGGCTTTCCGAATGATTGACATCTACTTCTCACTGGGTTCAATTGCTGCTATCCTTGTCCTATCCTCATCGAAAGCACAACGCATCGGTGACCTTATCGCGAACACTGCCGTGGTCAAGACTTTACCAAAAACAAACATCGACCTCAGCGACCTGCTTTCGATACACCAGGCAAACAAATACATGCCTAAATACCTGCAAGCCCGAAAATTAAGAGAGCACGACGCATTGTTGATTAAGTCGGCGTTGGAACGCTATCGGCGGTTCAGGAATAGAAGTCATGCGGAGGCGATTGGCCTATTGGCGGATCACATCAGTCAGACCCTGGGCATCGGAGAAATAGAGGAAGACGGTCCTCAATTTCTGCAAACTATTCTGAAAGATTACGTGGTACTGAGCCGATGAGCTTCGCTTCCGGACCCAATCACGTCCAACAACAGGCCGGGCATAAGCGATAGAAAGGGTGACAGCCATTCAAAATTGAATTCGAATAGCTGTCGATTCATCGTCTTTGTTTCTGCCAGGCAGCAGCGTTTCAGCGAAGATGCCCGTCGAGCGTTTCCGACTCCAACACGTCAACCTCTTCTCCACCTTGTTGTTTCGGATTGGTTCCGAACTCGTTCCGTCCGGGTTTGCCGTCCTCGAACAGAAGGAAGAAAAAGTAGAAAGGGATGAGTTGCATCCAGCCACTGCGGTCAATGTCGTGGCATCGCTTCGCTCCCTGCGCCCAAAGAAACCAAACTAATGGAACGATGGCAATCATCGCGGCGATCGAGGCAGCAACCGCCTCGGTTGCGATAAGCGCCATGATGATAAAATACGCAACAAGATAAATGATAAACGTAAGTCCGTATTCCGTGCGACGGATACGGCCGTCAAAAGAAAAGGGGTGTTTGAACATAACTGGTTTTGTATGGTTATGTCTAAAAATAGCCTGTTTTTTCCGTCTGAAAAGTGGAAAACCGCGCGAAATCCTACATGTGACTTATGTCACTATTCGGTCTCACATCGACTTTTAAAATGCTCAAAAGCGGCCAGGCTTTCCCGGGCATTTTAAACTGTCTCATAACCGCCAACTTTGTGCTGCACTACATCGCAATAATTCGCCGCACATGTGAAAAAGTATGGGTATATGTCTTGGCCTCGCCATTCAGAATCCCCTTGTCGTCCACTTGATCAACCCTCACCCTACCCGACGCGTGAATAATGCGGTCTGCTTCAAGCAAGATGCCCACGTGGTTTATCTGCTCCTCCTCATTCTTGAAGAACACAAGATCGCCCGGCTTGCCTTCGCTCACCGACGCAAAGTACTTTCCCTGGTTAGCTTGCTGCCAGCTGTCGCGGAACAACTTATATCCACTGATCTTGAAAACCATCTGGGTGAATCCCGAACAGTCGATCCCGAAAGGACTTCGCCCACCCCACAGATAGGGCGTATTAAAATACCGGAAAGCTACGGCGCGTAAATACTCATATTCTCGTTTTTGGCCCAGGTTCTTTGCCTCGCCATTGAATGCAAATTGCTCTTCCATCTTGAACAACTCGGAGCTCGAAATCGGAATCATGCTGCCCAACAAAATCATCAGAGGCGTTTTGTTGTAGAGAATGGTCGACGTGATGTCGGTCGTAATCTTGAACTCGGCACGGTTCAGATAATCGAAATATTCGTGGTTAATCGCATGGTGCTGCTTGTGGTCGATCCACCCTTCGTACTGATCGAAGTGTGTCCTGATCCGGAACCACTTGTTATCGTGTGTCCTGAAGACCACCTCGTAGTGGTCTCCGAAAAGCAGCTGCGATATCTGCTCGGATCTATCGCTGGCCTCCATACGAACGGGAACAACACTCAGGCGGCAGACGCCGTACTCAATATTCTCCATTCGGGTATTAAAAAATTTTTCATTTCAATTTGAGTCTGCTCAATTCCCGCTTTGCATCCCGCTCCTTGATACTGCTTCTCTTATCATGCAACTTCTTGCCGCGTCCCAGCGCGAATTCCAGCTTGGCTAACCCACGATCGTTGATGAACAACCTCGTGGGTACCAGCGTGAGTCCCTTCTCCTCTACCTTTCCTTCCAGTTTTTTCAGCTCCGTACGCTTCAGTAACAACTTGCGTTCACGGGTTGCTTCGTGATTATAGTGGGTGCCCTGTGCGTAGGGTGTAATATTAATGCCTTTAACGAACATTTCGCCATTGTTCATATAACAATAACCGTCTTGCAGGTTCACCTTGCCTTCGCGGATGGATTTGATCTCAGTACCCGTCAGGACCATCCCCGCCACGTGCTTTTCGAGCAGTTCATATTCGAACCCAGCCTGCCTGTTGCGGATATTGATGTCGTTGGAAAATCGTTGTTGCTTCATCCCTTTACTAAAAATCGCCCGTCCAAAGCAGTGTGTTGATCCAAACTGGTTGACACAACATTGGACCGAAAAGTTTAATTGATTGCCAATATAATGATTTTGCTGGCGGCCGGATGAGTTCGTAATTGATCGGCAAGAACTAACCAGTCAATCAACAAATCAACAGATCAATAGATCAACAAATAATCAGATAGGCATTCGTGCCAGCGGTGTGGTTTCCAGCGAACAGAATTCTCCGGCGAGAAATTTATAATGCGCTGCCATGGCAATCATCGCGGCGTTGTCGGTACAATATTCGAAGGCTGGAATGAACACCCGCCAACCACGACCTGGCGCCATATCGGTCAGCCGCTGACGCAATCCAGAGTTGGCCGACACGCCCCCGGCAATGGCGATGTCGTTGATCCCGGTCTGCTTGCTGGCCTCTTCAAGCCGGGACACCAACATCGTGACCAGGTGTGCCTGCAGTGAGGCGCAGATATCATTCAGGCGCTCCTCGATGAATCCCGGGTTCTTCGCCACTTCGTCACGCAGGAAGTACATGAACCCGGTCTTGATCCCGCTGAACGAAAAGTCCAGGCCGGGCATGAAGGTCTGAGAAAACTTGAAAGCTTTCGGGTTCCCCAGTTTGGCATAACGGTCAATGAGGGGTCCTCCGGGGTACGGAAGGCCCATGATCTTGGCGGCCTTATCGAAAGCTTCACCCACGGCGTCGTCCTGGGTCTGCCCGATTACACGCATCTTCAGAAAATCCTCCACCTGCACGATCTGGGTGTGGCCCCCGCTCACGGTGAGGCAGAGGAACGGGAACGTGGGATGGGGCTCATCAATAAAATGGGCCAGCACGTGGGCCTGCATGTGGTTCACTTCGATCAACGGTTTGTCCAACGCCAGGGCCAGTCCCTTGGCGAAGGAGGTTCCCACCAGCAGCGACCCCAGCAATCCCGGGCCCCGGGTGAACGCAATCGCGTCCAGTTCCGTTGGGAGTATGTGGGCGTCGTCCATGGCCTCTTTTACGACCGCGACGATGTTTTGCTGATGCGCGCGGGAGGCAAGCTCCGGCACCACGCCACCGTATTTTTGGTGCATGGCCTGGGTAGCGATAATATTATTAAGTACCTTGCCGTTTACTATTAACGAGGCAGAGGTCTCATCGCAGGAAGATTCAATGGCAAGGATAACGGAACGCATGTGGTAGCAGATGAACCCGCAAGTTATCAAAAATAGAGTAGGCAAAATACTTGCCTACACCTTGACGGGCATTCTGTTTCTCGGCATCTCCTGCTTCCTCGTACTCCAGATGCCGCCGGTTCAAAAGTACCTCATCAACAAGTTTCTGGGCAATTTCACGGAGGTTACGGGCTTCCGGACCACGATCGGGGGCTTTCGCATGCTCTGGTTCGACCGCCTGGAGCTCACAAACGTAACCGTTTACGATACCGAAAATAACAAGATGATCCGGGCCAAGGAGATCCTCGTCAACTTCAAGCTCACTGAGCTCCTGGGCAACAAGAACGTGAACATTGATGGCGTGTATCTCGACAGCGCCCATGTGTTTCTCACCAAGATCAACGAATCAGACACGTCGCGCGATCTCAATATGAACGTCTTCATCGCCAACATCAATGCGGGGTATGGTGGCAGTGGTGGCGGCGGAAAGTCACCGCGTATAAACATCGGCGAAGCGTTTGTTAACCAAAGTCAGTTTACCTATGTGGATCAGGACCTCGACAGTGTAAAAGATGGTTTCGATTACAAGCATTTTTCGTTGGCAGTAGACGAAGGACAGCTGAATAGTTTCGTGATCCTGGGTGATACCACGGAGTTCAACGTGAAGACCCTTATCGCACAAGACCTGGCGACGGCGTTTACCGTCCACCAGATATCAACCTTCTTTCGAATCTGTCAGACGTCGATGGAGTTTGTGGGGCTTGATTTGATGGCGGGAAAAAGTACGGTGTCCGATACGGTTATTTTCCGGTATCGGAAACTGATCGACCTGAATGACTTCGTCGAGAAGGTTAATATCCATGCTCACCTGACCAATTCGGTAATCGATCCAAACGACCTTGAATACTTCGCTCATGGAGCCGACCAGGTAGACCAGCCGTTCATGCTAAACGGGAATTTCAACGGACGGATCAACAAGTTTAAGTTCACCAGGATGCGCGTCGACATCGGCAATTCACATGTGAGCGGTTCTCTCGACATGGATGGTCTTCCCAACATCAATGAAACATTCATGGTCGTGAACCTTCGAAACTCCGTAGTCGATACCCGGGACCTGACGTTCCTGTTCAACCAGAACACGATGCGCCGGATGCGGCCATTGGGTGAACTCACCATGGATGGACAGTTCCTGGGATACCCTACCGACTTCGTGGCCAACGGTAACTTCATGAGTTCCCTCGGCGGGATCAAAAGCGATATCAACTTCAAAGTGAATGAAAAGGACATCGATCGTTCCGTGTACAGCGGCAATCTTTCGCTTAACGCATTCGACCTGGGAACCTATCTCCAGGACAGCACTTTTCAACGGGTAACCATGCAAGGGCACATCCGGGGTACCGGTATCACCTCCGAAACGGCCGACTTTCGACTCGACGGGCAGGTGCATGAAATCGGATTCAAGGGGTACAACTACCGCAACATCCTCACCAATGCGCGCGTTGCCTCCGAACGTTTTGACGGCTTCCTGCAGATCGACGATCCGAACCTGCAGATCACGGCCACCGGATCTATCGACTTAAGTGGAGGACACAACATCATCAAGGTGGAGGCTTCGCTGGATACGGCTTACTTTCACAATCTCAAACTATCCAAAGACTCGATCTTTCTCCATGCCGACTTCGTAGCCGACATCAGCGGACTCAGCCTCGATTCGCTAGAAGGTACGGCCAGCTTTCACAACTTTCAGATCGACTACAACGGCGAGACACTTGAACTCGACAGTATTATTCTTGACGCCGAACGAAACGGTGACCTCGAACGAAAATTTTCTCTAAAAACTTCATTGGCGGATGCCGAAGTGACGGGCAAATATTATCTGTCTGACCTCTTTGCTAATCTCCAGACGCTTTCCAAGGAATTTCGACTGAACATCCAAAATAACGCCACGGCTACTGCCAGCTATTACCGGCAAAAAAATGTTCGTCCCAAATCGTACCAGGCCAACTTCCTGCTAAACCTGAAAAACATCGGACCGCTCACGCGACTAC
>DATHKA010000565.1:0-41875 GCA_035489615.1 Chryseolinea sp. | reverse complement strand
TGCGAAGTTGAAAAGGAACGCGAAGGTGCATGGGAATTTAACAATCAAGTTTATGCTCAATCGATGTCGACGCTTTAGCGGCGAAGCACCCGCGACTGAGCCGCAGTGCTCCGATGACTCGGAATTAAATATTCTACGAAGCGCAAAGCCAGATCATCCGAACGTTATTTTGAAAAGCGACCCTATTTATCGAGGCACACACGCTGATCTCAAAAGCTCCGTGATTTCTCCGCGTGTGATGGATTTTCCCTGGCGGTCCAGCAAAATGTCCCATAAAATCTGAGCTATGCCCCCGAGACAACAATAGCGATACGAGCATTGAAACATACCACCAGTTAACTAAAACAGCTGTGCATTTCAAAAGGCAATGATTATTATTGCGATTATCGCCGCGTAGCAATTCCTATAATGCAACTTTGAACATGATAGCAAAGAAAGAAACCGAGATTGACCCTGAGGCGCCAGATTCATTCCCTTTGAATCAAAGTATGAAATTAAGCGGACGTTTGACCCGGCGTGAAATGCTTGGAATAACCGGTATGGTTGGTTTGGCAGCGTTGACGGGTAGTGCGGCCGTTGCCGGTCCGCAGGACACCAACGCAAAGCCTCGTATCGCTTGCCTCGTTACCTTTTGGGGTGCTCCAAGATCCCATGCAGACTGGATCATAGCCAAGTTGCTGGACGGGTATTGGTGGCAGGGGGCTCACACGCCTTCACGTGTAGACGTTGTGTCAGTCTATATTCATCAGTTTGAGGAAAGCGGACTGGGTCAGAAAATATGCAAAGCGAAGAACATTCCGATCTTCAAGACGGTGGGCGAAGCCGTCACGCTTGGGGGAAAGGAACTCGCTGTAGATGGTGTTGTCATTGTCGGAGAACACGGTGAATATCCAACCAATCTCATAGGACAGTGGATGCTGCCGCGCTGGTGGATCTACCAGCAGGTTATCCGGGTTTTCGAGCAGAGCAAGCGCGCGGTGCCGGTTTTTAACGACAAGCACCTTTCCATTAGTTGGGATGAAGCAAAGTGGATGTTTGACAAATCGCGTGAGCTGAAGTTTCCCCTGACAGGTGGTTCCTCCATACCTACCTACTTCCGCAAGCCCGAGATAGAGCTCGATATCGATACGCCGATAAAGTCATCGATCGTGGTAGGAGGAGCTTCTGATGAAGGCGCCCTTTTCCATTGTGTCGACGTATTACAGGCATTTGTAGAACGCCGCAAGGGCGGTGAGACGGGCGTCAAGTCGGTGCAATGCATTCGCGGTCCCGAAACATGGAAATGGACTGAACGCAATCCGTGGGCCGCAAGGCTGCTTGAATCAGTCCGTACAAGTTTTGACCTCAAACCGGGACACTTTCAGGAAATCACAAAGCCCAATGTCTGCATCGTGGAATATAATGATGGCACGAAAGCGGCGGTATATTCAGGCGAGGACGTAGGGTGGACCTACGCCGGTGAGATCGAAGGGCAAAAAGACCCGGCAATTGTCTCAATGCTTGGGTGGCCAGGTCCTTTTTCGCAGTACCACGCCTCTAACTCCCAACCGCACTGGATAACCGAGATGATGGTGACTAAAAAGGAACCGTTCAACGCAGAGCGGCTGCTTCTGTCCACGGGGATAGTGGCGTATAATATGGAATCAAACTGGGAGAACGGCCGTTATGCTGCCATCGGACGCCGCATCGAGACGCCATTTATGAATATGACCTACCGATCTACACGAGGGCCGCAATTCAGCACGGGGACGCGACCGCCAGACACTCCGTACTTACGCGGTTTTACCGAGTAGGCTCTTCCGGGCATGTACGTCAAAATGCAGAAGCTCGTATATATCAAAATGCAGAAATTCAAACATCAGTATGGGGCGCTGTTTCTACGACACGATTGCCATCCAGTGAACAAATTATCTAATGATACTCTTCAAACTATGAAACGCAGAGACGTTATCAAGTCCTTAGCACTTTTGCCGACCGTAGGAAGTGTTCTTGCCAAACCATCCTTAACCTCCGCTCCGGTCGCCGGCAATAACCTTCGTTTGACTCCTCAGAAGACGATGCCTGATCTGCATCGCGATGCATTTGTAATGGACGGACATACGCATGTAATGACACGCGAGCTGCTGATGAAAACGGATATTGGTCAGCGCTATGCAGATGGGAACGTCGATCTGCCACGGGCAAAAGAAGGCGGCGTGGATGCCATGTTCTTCTCGGTTTATACACCTGAACACTATTATCCCGGAAGGTTCGAGACAAAGAACACGTTTCGTGTCGTGAACCTTGCATTGGACCAGATCAAAAAGAATAATGCGACGATTGAGCTGGCCCTTACGGCATCCGACATAGAACGCATCAACAAGAACGGTAAGATGGCGGCTTTTCTGGATTTGGAAGGCGGTTATGACCTGGAAGGCGACATAGACTTGCTCCGGGCACTTTATCGCTTAGGACTCCGATCGATGCAGCTAACCGCACATAATACGACCAATGCTTTTATTGATGCGTGCAACGATATTAGCTATTGGGGCGGCATTAACGATCTCGGAAAAAAGATCATCGCCGAAATGAATAACCTTGGAATGGTCATTAACATTGCCCACGCGTCCAATGACGCCATCTTACAGACCGTTGAGGCAAGTAAACATCCTGTTATTTATAGTCACGGTGGATTTTACAGTATCGTAAATCATCCCCGTTGCATCAGCGACGAAGCAGCAAAAGCTGTCGCGTCAAGAGGTGGTGTAATCGGCATTCACTTCGGCAGCCTCTTTAACAATCCAAAATACTGGGCGTGGCAGAAGCCCGCTGCTTCCAGCAAGCGAACCGTGCCCAAAGGCACCACGCCGGCGTCGTTAGTACCGCGATCGGCCACTCAAACAATTGAGGAAGTGGATAACGAACTGAAACGTGAGGTTCCGCTAAATTTCAGGGGGACCATTCCTGACGAGTATTGGATGCATGTCGATCAGTTGGCGAAAGTGATCGACTATGGCGTAAAATTAGTGGGTGAGGATCATATGGCCCTGGGTTCTGATCTGGATGGCGGCCCTGAACTGCCACATGAAATTAAAGACATCAGTGATTATCCGCAGATGACTATGGCGATGCAAAAGCTGGGTTACAATGATCAACGAATCAAAAAGATCCTTGGCCTGAACTGGCTACGCGTCATTCGGCAGGTGACTCAGGGGTGACTATTCAAAAATTCCCTTCATCTCTTCGCTGGCTTTGCAGGACCAGAGTCTTTAAGGAATGTATCAAAAAAAAACTCCCACATTTGGTAACCATTCAAACCCAACGAAGTTTCCCTTACGTGTACAAAAGCTACTTCATATCCGCCTGGAGAAACCTTCTTCGCAATAAAGCCTTCGGGCTTATCAACATCTCCGGTCTCGCCCTGGGTATTGCGTCCGGTCTGGTCATCATGTTGTGGGTAGTTGATGAGAAAGGAATCGATGCCTTCCACGAAAACAACAACAACCTCTATGTTGTCTTTCAGCGCCAGTATTATGATGGCATAATCGATGGCACCCACGCCACGCCCGGTCTGCTTGCCGATGAAGTGAAGAAGACTTATCCCGAAGTAATGTTCGCTACGTCTACCGCGTGGTCGCGACTCGTAACGTTTGAAGTTGGCAACAAACTTCTCAAGGAGACCGGCACGTTTGCCAGTCCTGACTTCTTTTCCGCTTTCAGCTTTCCACTGCTCTCAGGAACGAAAGAGTATGCGCTTAAATCTCCTGTCGACATCGCTATCTCGCGGAAGATGGCGGAAGATTTCTTCGGCTCGGTTGAAGCAGCGTATGGTCAGTCCATTCGCTACGAGAACAGGAAGGATCTGAAGATCAAGGCTGTGTTCGAAAATCTTCCTTCCAACACATCCATGAAGTTTGATTACCTGTTGAACTGGGAAACCTTTTTAGAAGAGAACGAGTGGGCGCGTAAATGGGGCAACAACGGAGCAAATACCTACCTCGTTCTTCAACAAGGCGCCGACCCGAAAGCGTTTGAAAGCAAGTTTCAGACGTTCCTGAATAGACATGAAGGAGCGCAGAATGAAACCTTCAAAGTAAAGCTGGGCATCCAGAAGTACAGCGAGCAATACCTCAACTCAAAGTTTGAGAACGGTGAGATCGCTGGCGGACGCGTTGAATACGTAACCCTGTTCAGCATCATCGCGGTGTTCATCGTGTTGATTGCGTGCATCAACTCCATGAACCTCACCACCGCCAACTCCATCAAGCGCGGCCGCGAGATTGGTGTGCGCAAAGTGATGGGTGCCATCCGCAGTTCACTGGTTCACCAGTTCATAGGCGAAGCCGTTCTCACTGTGCTCATAGCCTTTGCTGCTGCACTCCTGCTTGTCTTTGCAATACTTCCTGTTTTCAACACACTCACACAGAAACAAATTCAGCTGCCCGTCACCGAACCATATTTCTGGCTTGCGATGGTTGTGGGCTCCGTTCTCACGGGGCTTCTTTCCGGGAGTTATCCTGCATTGTATCAGTCGGCATTCAACCCTGTGCGCGCAATCAAAGGATCATTGAAATTCGGACGCGGTGCGCTGTGGTTCCGCAAAGGATTGGTGGTGTTTCAGTTTGTTCTCTCCATCATGCTCATCGTGGGCACCATTGTTATTTCGCGACAGGTGCGTTATGTTCAGGGTGCGCATCTCGGCTACGACCGCGAGAACCTCGTCTATATTCCGCTCGAAGGTGACTTAAGCGCGAAATACAACGTATTTAAAGAACAGGGTTTGAGCGTGCAGGGTGTCAAGGCAATCAGTCGCATCACCAACAATCCCACAGTGATACCAAACCTCACCGGCGGCGTGATGTGGGAAGGTAAAGATCCAAACTCCTTCGTGCAGTTTTCACAGTCAGCGATCGACTATGATTTCATCAGCACTATGAAGATGGACCTGAAACTCGGCCGTGACTTTTCTCGCGCGTTCAAATCCGATTCAGTTGGATACATCGTTAACGAGACAGCCGTCGCTCTCATGAACTACGAAGACCCCGTCGGTATGCCCTTTACTCTTTGGGGAATGCCGGGAACGATCGTCGGTGTTGTGAAAGATTTTCATTTCAGCTCCCTGCACGACCACATCCGGCCCATCGTGCTTCGCCTCAACGAATCTATTGAAACCGGTTGGGTACTCGTGCGGACAGAGCCCGGCAAAACACAAGCCGCGTTGGCCGGACTCCAGAACATCGCCAACGAGATCAACCCGCAATTTCCGTTCACCTACAAATTCTCCGATGAAGAATATCAGCGACTCTACATCACCGAACATATCATCGGCAAACTTTCGAATGCCTTTGCATTTCTTGCGATCTTCATCTCATGCCTCGGCCTGTTGGGCCTGACCATGTTCACCACCAGGCAGCGCCGGAAAGAAATCGGCATCCGCAAAGTACTCGGAGCTCCCGGACTATCCCTCTTCGGTCTTCTCTCGAAAGAATTGTTCCTGCTTGTAATACTGTCCATGGCCATCGCCTCACCACTCGCCTGGTACAGCATGAACATCTGGCTCAAATCCTACGCCTACCGCATCGACGTCACACTCTGGATGTTCATCCTCGCTGGAACACTTGCGATTTTGATTGCACTTGTTACGACTAGCTTTCAGATTATAAAGGCGGTGGTGGTGAATCCGACGGACACGCTGAGGTCGGAGTAGCCTTTTTATTATTTTTGCCAATCAAATCAAGACCAACGCCGTTTTGCGTAGTGTTACATGCAAAGGCCCGGTGCGCAGAATGGGTGGCGGAAATGGAGTCAGGTGAACTTTTCAGCCCACACATAAGCCCGCCTGGTGGCATACTCGACATCCGGATAGGGCAGGCGTTCCACAGTATCAATTATTCTGAATTTGCTATCGGTTAGCAATTCCAATATTCGATTTGTTTGAAAGAAGTACAAATCAATATCAACATCGATACCGTTTGCGTTATCAAAATGCACCGTCTCTTCTCCCACGTGAAACGAGAACAAAAAGTGCGCGTCTTTTTTCAAAACGCGATTTACTTCCTTAAAGGCCTTTGCGATCTGATCGTAGTCAAAATGCACGATTGCATAAAAGGCAATGGCAGATGCAAAATAATTGGTGTTGTATGGTATGGCTAGAAGATCGCCTGTCTCGAACTTGATATGTGGAAAAAGCTTCTGAGCCATATTCACCATTCCTGGCGAGATATCAATACCAATTATATCCTTTACACCAGCGTCAAATAAAAATGATGTTGTTTGCCCCGGGCCGCAGCCAAAGTCGGCACATGTACCCTTGTCCTTATTGAGTCGTGCAAATTCGTTCAAGATCAGACGATCAAGATGCTTTTTAGAGAGTTCATCAATACGGGTGGCCGCATAGCCTTCAGCTGTGGCATTGTAGGTCTTTACTATTTTTTCCTGCGGCTGCATTAGTCAATCCATGTTATGTAAAACCAATCTCATGGGAACCTTTCCTTTCTTAACGAGATCAATGGCATCGTTTATTTGGGAAAAGGGCATCACATCTGCCATGCTTTGAATGTTGTGCTTGGCTGAAAACGCCAACATCCTCATCATGTCCTTGCGACTTCCGGTATAATTGCCATAGATAGTTCGCTGGGCGTAATCGTACAACAATCCGACAGTAAGTGGCAATTTATTTAAAGGCTGAGCGACAACACAAAATTTACCTTGCGGTGACAGCATTTGCAAATAGGAATTTAGATCAAAGTCTACGTTTAAGGTAGAAAGGATGAAGTCAAATTTCCGGATGTAACCTGAGTTTCCGCTAAGGTTTGAGCTATCAACAAATTTTCCGCCCAGGCTACGAATCATTTCACTTTTTCCAGGAGTGTGCGAAAAGGCCGACACTTCATGCCCCATTTTATGAAGAAATTGAATGGCTAAGTGACCGAGACCACCAATGCCCAGTACAGCTGTCTTGGAATTTTTGGACAGTTTTGCCCGCGTAATGGCCGAGTATACGGTTAGGCCAGAAGATAACAGCGGTGTCGACTTTGCAGAATCGAGATTAGAAGGAATTTTAAATGCAAATCTCCAGTCGACAACGATGTGTTTCGCAAATCCGCCATGGGAGTCCACAGCAATTACTTTTTGTTTAAGGCAAAATTGCTCGTTGCCATCTCTGCAGAATTGACATTTAAAGCAAGGTTCGAGTTGATACCCAACGCCAACACGATCACCATTTTTTAAACCGGCTACATTTGCGCCTGCTTGTTCGATTGTTCCGATGATCTCATGGCCTGGAACTAAAGGAAATGTTGAGTCGCCCCATTCATTGTTAATCATTTGAATATCGCCGGTTGCAATAGCGCAATGAGATATCTTTATCAATAAATCATTCTTGCCTATCCTTCTATCATAAAAGAAAGGTTCTGCTTTCGCGCCAGGCTGTTTGACAGCATAAGCGGCTATCTTCATATTTTAGTTTAATGCCGTTTTAGTTTAATATCGTTCGCGACTGTCGTAATATCGTTTTTATATCGACGTGTGCCAAGGAAAATTTGCGGAAGGAAGCCTATTGAAGTTGCGCGATCTCGAAATGCCCGGAACGCAGAATAGCGCTCACTGTGCGGCATTGGCCTATGCGCTTTTGCGCCGGCCGCCGTCGGGCGGACTGATCACGGTGTTCCCGGTATGCTCCTGTATATATTGTTGCCGGATGTCTTTCGCCAGCTTATGATCGCCGGCGTGATTCCAACCGGGAGGCATGATCAGGTATAGCAGTTTATTCTTTATGCCCGGAGCCCGGACGACATCTTTCGCCAGGTAGTAGAATTCGCCAAAGTATACATCGAAGAAATTTCCGGCATTTATATTCCGGGTGATGCCGTATTGTATCGTTATGTGATCCTGTTCTGGTTGATAGGTCTTGAAGACGCGGTCCCAGATATTCAGCAGGTTGCAGAAGTTGGTGTCCATGTACAGCGGGTTACGTGCGTGGTGTACTCGGTGGTGCGATGGTGTGAGGATGAATTTACCAAGAAAACCAAAACGCGCGTTCTTCATGAAGTGTTCACCAACATGAATAAATCCGCCCCAGGTACCATCAATGAACATGATGGCGAACAGCATGACGGGCGGCACGCCCGCCAGAATACAAATGGACGTCCGGATAAGATCGGCGTACGGGCCTTCCAGGAAAAAGTGAGCATATGTAACCGACAGGTTCATCTGCTCCGGCGCGTGGTGCGACGAATGCAGGCACCAAAACAATCTTACCTTATGGGCGAGAAAGTGATAGATGAAGTGAGCAAACTCCCAGACAACGTAACCATAGATGAACCAGTACCAGGTAAGGTCAACAGGTAGCAGCGCGTATGGTGAGAACAACCCGATGCAATACGCGACGACGCCAAACGAAATAAACTTTCCAATAATGCGATTGAGCACATAAATGAAGAACGGGATCTTGTACTCCGATCTGCTGAAATTCTTATTTGCAAACGCCAGCAGGATCTCCAGGATAACGATGAATGGAATGAGCGGCGAAAGAGCGGTTTGAATTCCCTTCCATGTGCGCAGCGAATGGTAGTCGCCCGTGCGAATGATTTCGACGAGTCCGTCTATGGAAAAGAAGCCGATGATCTCGCCCCATAGTGTTTGCAGCATTTCCAAAGCAGGGAGTGTTTTAGTAAACCAAACTTATGGATTTTCACGGTCATAGAAAAGCGTCCGGACCTTAGGGACAAATCCCCACCCAGGCAGCACACACATACAAATAGCTAAGCGTGGTACGGTATAGAGATTTGATACCTAAATTCCTATTTTTGATTAATGGCCTCAATCCTCCCGGGTTACGAATACGACATCTTCATCTCCTGCCGGCAGAAGGATAACCGCTCCGACCGCTGGGTGACGAGTTTTGTTAAGGCGTTAGCGGATGAACTTGATGCCACATTCAAGGAAGATGCTTCTTTGCTTGAAAAGGAAATTGGTGGCGTCTTAAGGCCAGTTGATTTTATCTATAGAGAACCCGGTGTAAACAGGCCGTTACGGCTAGCGGATGATCGAAGTCTCAATCTTGAAAAAACAGATTACAAGAATCAAGTAAACAAGATTGCCAATGCCATTTTGGAAATTGTAAGAGGGCTGGGGAGGGATGATAAGCTCAAACCTGGTCCACCCCGAGTTAAACTGAACCCCATTGCAAAAGATGAAGCAACTAATACGGCTAAATCAATTGTTGTTCTGCCTTTTGAAAACATGAGCAATGATCCTGATCAGGAATATTTCAGTGATGGATTGACGGAAGAGATCATTGCGGATTTGTCTAAGCTTTCATCGTTGCACGTTATTTCTCGCATGCCAGCGATGGTCTTTAAAGGATCGAAGAAAGATGTCAGGACCATCGGCCAGGAGTTGAACGTGCGCTACGTGCTGGAAGGAAGCGTCCGCAAGGCGGGCAACAAACTTCGTATCACTGCTCAACTTATCGACGCCACAAATGACTCGTACTTGCGGGCAGAAAAATTCAACGGCGTCCTGAGGTCTACCTGGGAGGCCGGTGCCACCTGAACCGGGCTCTACGATTGGGACTGGGCACGGCGGAGCGGGAGTTGGAGCGCGCCATCGCACTCAACCCAAACTATGCGGAGGGGTACTTACACCATTCCTGGTACTTGGGCAGTCAGCAACGACACGAGGAGGCGCGCGCCGCGATCGTGAGAGCCAGCGAACTCGATCCGCTCTCGCTCAGAGTCCACGGATTTTTTGGAGCTCGTGCACCACGCCCTGCCTGATACAGGTCATGCCGGCGGAGTTGATGATTAACGCGGGCTGGAGTGATAGAAGTTAGCTACGGCAACATTACCCCATTCAAAGAATCACAAGGAAGGTCAGAGCTAGCGTAACCAAGTAATCCTTCAAATAAAACCGGAGCTTCTTCAGTGATTGGGTGAGGTGATATCCGATTGCCTTTTCCGACAAGTTTAAGGTGTCCGCAATCTCCGGAATAGAACGCCCCTCGAGTCTGCTTAAACGAAATACCATTCTCGATTTTTCGGGGAGCTGTAGCATGCCTGTTTCAATGGCGCTCATCAGGTCATCAAACTCAACGGTCTTTTCAGTGATATTATCCGAGCCTGGAAAGTACTTCCGGCAATAGTCGCGATAGCTCTTTCGCACCACCTGCGCTTCCATGTAATTCAGTGCTCTATTCTTAACTGCTGTGTGGAAATAGGAAGGAAGGTGTCTGATGGAATGCGATGCGCGCTTATCCCATAGTGAAATGAAGAGATCTTGCACAATCTCTGCCGTTATCTCTTCCGACCGCACCCGTGGGAAAGCCATATCGTGAACTTTCTTCCAGTAGCGTCTGAAAAGCTCGGCAAACGCTTCTTCATTGTCGTGCCGGATAGCCTCCAGCAGCTCTACGTCCGTGAGCGTCGCCGATGACAACACATTTTCGGTTGACGCCCCTGTAGCCGTGAACGCATTTCCACCCGCGACATCGCCGCGATCGACAGGGATTTCATTCACCAGTTTTCCAACGTGCATGTCACAAACGCTGAGACGTTCCAAATCTTTAGGAGTCGATTCACACTAAATTTATATCGGCGTCCCCGGAAAACCTAGTAATCGGTTGTGAAATCGGTTGATACGAAAAATTCTTTAGAAAAAATTTAGGCAATAATTGGCCTGGGCTGTCTATATAGTTACAGGGAGCAAAGTCTTTTAATACATGGATCAACGGATGTTTCAACAAATCCTGCAGCGATATTTCAAGGGCAAGGCGTCTGACGAAGAAAGAGCGATTGTCGATGCATGGTATGAAGCGATGGGCAAAGGGGGCCCGTCGTTGCTTGACGATTCGGAGGCGGCTGCGTTGGAGCGGCGATACTGGTCGGTCATTTCAGGGCATATTGCGAAGACAAGAAACAGCAGTAACGCAACCACATTATCGCCGGGCACGCGCACGAAGAGTATTGTATGGTATTCGCTGGGCGTCGCCGCATCGCTGGCGTTCGCAATCATATCTTATTCTTTGCTGACCGAGAGCACGCGACCAGCGCTGAAGGAGGATACAACCGGTCAGCTGCAGGCGTCCGTTACCTGGACGAACGTCGATAACACCGGCGAATTCGTGAAGCAGTTTGAACTTCCTGATGGCAGCCGCATTTCCCTTGAACCGCATAGCGGATTGAAATACGAGGCATCCTTTAATCATGCAAAGCGGGAGGTGTTCCTGGAAGGTGAGGCTCAATTCGATGTTGCACATAACGAACACCGGCCATTCCTGGTACACGCAAGGGAAGTTACCACTACCGTACTGGGAACAAGCTTCAGGGTTAAGGCCTTTGCAAAAGACAAAGATATAAAGGTTGCTGTACAAACGGGAAGGGTGTCGGTGTATGCAGATCGCTCCAGCAAGAATGACGAAACGCGGAAGGCAGAGATCGTCCTGACTCCTAACCAGCAGATTGTCTATAACAGAAGCGAAAGAACAATGCTGCGAAGCATCGTGGAGAAACCACAGCCCATTCCCACCGAGGAGAAGACCAGGCGTATGCGTTTTGAGGAAGCCCCTGTTGCCGAAATATTCCAGGCACTTGAACGGGTCTACGGCGTGGATATTTTGTTCGACAAAAGCCGGTTCTCCTCGTGCGTGCTCACCACCTCGATTTCCGATGGCGGAATTTACAATCGCCTTGATATAATATGCGAAGCCATAGGTGCAGAATATGCAGTCAATGAAGGCCAGATCGTGATCACCGGGTCCGGATGCGATTAGGACTCAAATTGCTGATTGCAACATTGACAATCAGTCTTAGTAAAAAATGTCTCTCTTTAACTTAAACGCTACCGCATGAAGAATTTTACATAACCACCTTCAAAAAGCAGCCGATGATGTTGAAGCATCACCGGCCCTTAAGATGCTGTTCGGACGGGTCCGGACAACAATTGTTTCTGCTCTTTTCTTAAACAAAAACTATTGAATGTATGGATAATTCCAAGACTATACAACAGGTACTCTATGCCCTTATGAGGATTACATTGCCACAGGTCTTTATGATGATTGCGTTCACCACACTGGTGGCCGCGGCACCAACAAGAGGCCAGGAAATACTGACCAGGAAGGTTTCGCTGGATGTTCATGATAAGGACATCAAAGCTGTTTTATCAGAGATTGAAAAACAGACTTCCGTTGTCTTTACCTATCGCTCAAAGCTTATCAAGTCATCTCGCAAGATATCTTTGAAAGTAAGCGAAGCGCCACTTGCCGACGTGCTGAAGGAACTCTTCGATCCGGGCATCCGTGTGCTCGCCCTGGATGACGAAGAGGAGATTGTATTGAGACCGGGAACCGACGAAGGAAGCACGCATGCTGTCGCTCCCTATGAGCTTAGAATTTCCGGTAACATTGTCGACGAAAAAGGAGAAGCCCTGCCGGGTGTGAGCATACTTGAGAAAGGTACTTCGAACGGAACAACGAGCGACGGCTCGGGTAATTTTGCATTGAACGTACTGGATCAGAACAGCATTCTTACCTTCTCTTTCATCGGTTATACCACGCAGGAAGTTCCTGTCGGCAATAAGACAGAACTGGCCGTTAGTCTTCAGCCCGATATCACGTCGCTGGAGGAAGTTGTGGTGATTGGTTACGGCGTTCAGAAAAAAGCCGACATCACGGGAGCTTTGACGTCGATATCACCTAAGGAGTTTGCCGGTCAGCCGGTCACCCGTTTGGACCAGATCCTGCAGGGCCGGGCATCCGGCGTGCAGGTTTCGAATGTAGGCGGAGCTCCAGGCGGTGATGTGAGAATTCGCGTGAGAGGTGCCAACTCGATACTAGGGGACAATAATCCGCTCTACGTGGTCGATGGCTATATCGGCGCCGATTTCACCACGATCAACCCGAGCGATATTGCCACTATCCAGGTACTGAAAGATGCGTCGTCAACAGCTATCTATGGAAGTCGTGGCGCGAACGGCGTGATCATCATCACTACGAAGAACGGTGGCAAAGGAGGAATCCACGTAAACTTTTCGTCGCAGTTCTCAACGTCAAACAGGATCAAAAAACTGAACACGCTAAGCGCCGGCGATTACGCGCAAACGATCAACGAACGTGCTGCAGCCACCGGAGGCAACCCTTTCTTCACCCAACAGCAGGTGGATAACTTCAGAGTCAGCGGTGGAACAGACTGGCAGGACCAGGTCTTCACCGAGGCGGCAGGACAGGAGTATCAATTGGGCGTGTCCGGAGGAGGTGACAAGACAACTTTTGCGGTTTCCGGCAACTTCCTCGACCAGGATGGAATCATCAGGAACTCGAACTTTAAGCGCTTCGCGCTGCGGTCGAATATTCACTCGCAGATTACCGAAAAACTTTCGCTGCGGCTGAATGTATCCGGAACCAGGAAAAACAACCTGAACAATGGAATCACGGCGGGTACGGCGAATCCATTGGTACAAGCGCTTGCCTGGGCACCGACCACACCGCCTTACGATGAAAACGGCAACATGACACTCCGCGATCCAACAGGCTCAATTTTTACCAATCCATTGGCACTGATGTACGATCGCGAGTACCGGACAGAAATAATGATCGCCAACATGGTAGGCGGACTGCGTTACGAGTTTATTCCCGGATTGTCTCTAGACCTGCAATATGCGGTTAACTATCTGAACCAGCAGGACAAATTCAACAACGGTTCTATCGTCACGAATAATAACCCGAACGCGGGCAGAATTTCTAGCGAGCAGATAACGCTGCAGAGTACGAACGCCATTAATTATAGCAAGACGTTCGCCGACGTTCACAGGATTGACGCAGTCGCCGTCTTTGAGACACAGGAGTTTACGAACAATAAATTTAATGCTACAGGTAATACGTTGTTGATCCCCTCATTGGGTTATGATAACATTGGTCTGGCGGGTTCCTATCAGATCGGTTCCGAGTTCTCCAAATGGACGTTGTTGTCTCTCATGGGCAGGGTGAACTATTCTTTCAAAGACAAGTATCTGCTGTCGGCAACGGTGCGACGCGACGGCTCTTCAAAGTTTCGCGGCGACAACCAGTATAGTGTATTCCCGTCGGTTGCTGCCGGCTGGAGAATTTCAGAAGAATCGTTCATGAAAGATCAGGATGTGGTGAGCAATCTGAAGCTGCGTGCCAGCTGGGGTCTGACCGGAAGCCAGGCAATTGGTCCCTATGCCACGCAATCAACTTATACGACGACGCAAGCCGCCTTTACGAACAACAGCGCGAGAAGTGGTATTATGCTTGGAAACCCGGGTAATCCCAATCTGAAATGGGAAACCACCGAACAGACTGATATCGGGTTGGAGGCGGAATTCCTGCAAGGTAAATTCCTCATTGAAGCAGACTACTTTGTCAAAAACACGGAAGACCTGCTCCTCAACCGACAACTGCCGGGTTATGTGGGCGGAGGAAACATCGCAGAGAACGTTGGCGTTATTCAAAACAAAGGATGGGAATTGGCGATCACAGTTCCGGTCTTTACGGGTGATTTCGGATGGACCACCTCGTTCAATATTTCGAATGTAAAGAATATGGTAAAGAGTGTGGGGGGCATCGCCGACAAGTTCTTCACCAGTTCTAACGTCGGTGCGGGCATGTCGACACAGGCTGAATTTGTGTATGCTCCCGGCCAGGCACTTGGCGCTTACTGGGGCCTGGTATACGAGGGCACCTGGAAACCTGATGAAGCAGACCAGGCCGCGCTGAGAGGCGAAATGCCAGGAGATTCGAGGTATCAGGATCTCGATGGCGACAACGCGATCACCGCGGCTGATTATCAGATCATCGGAAGTGCCATTCCGACTACAACGTCTGGATGGAACAACACCTTTACTTACAAAGGCTTCTCGTTGAATGTTTTCTTCCTCGGAATGTTCGGCATGGATAAACTGAACTACACACGCGCGGCCGCACTGACGGGCGGCGCCGATGCACGTCAGCCAATTCTGGATGACATCCTGGACAGGTATATCCCTGGCGTAAATGAAACATCAAACATCCCTGCTTTCAGCACAACCAACCGTAACTATACACAGTCGACAAGGTTCATGGAAAAAGGTGACTTTATACGCCTCAAAAATGTGAGCCTTGGCTATGACTTCCCAAAACGGATGGTAAAGGATTTCGGTGTACGTCTGTTTGTCAGCGGTACGAATCTTCTTACGTTCACTGACTACAACGGAATCGATCCTGAATCAGCATCCTCAGGTGCCGGCACAAACCAAGGAGGAGACACGGCCCAGGGAATTGACTACGGATCATATCCCAATTCAAAAACATACACTGTCGGTGTTAACCTAACCTTCTAGAAATCAAAAAGCGATCAACATGAAAAAGATAAAAATCATATACCTGATAGCGCTCCTGACTACAGGCTGCAGCGGCTTTCTTGATGAAGAATTTAGAGGCCAGATCGTAGGCAACGCGTCCCTGAGCACAGTCGAGGGTCTCGACGCTGCCCTGGTCGGTACGTATAAGGGACTGGGCAACACGTGGGCTACCGGTTTTCTGCATCCAACCGCTATCGGCGCTACCATGGGTGGAGAAGACGTTACTACACACAAAGCCAGTAACAAACAGGAGTTCAGGGAATTTGATCAATTCGCCGTTTCGGCCGGTAATAGCCGGACTGGCAACCTGTACAACGGTTGCTATAAGGCCATTCAAGGCGCGAACAACATCATCAACAACTACCAGGCTACTGTGGGTGACCTTACGCTCATAAACAACATTGCGGGCGAGGCATATTTTATCCGCGCGCTATCGTACTATTGGTTGGTCAGGTTGTATGGTAGTATTCCGTTCATCACCACAGCGGAGTACTCGAACGATCTCCTTACGATTGAGAAAACCGACCCGGCTACTGTTTATGCATTGATTGAATCGGATCTGCTTGCGGCGGAGCAATTGCTGCCTATGAAAAAACGCGATCCGGGAAGACCGAACATCGGTTCCGCAAAGGCCCTGCTCGCTGATGTCTATCTGACCGAAGCAGGATGGCCGATAAAGGATGCCTCTGCGTATGCGAAGGCAGCAACCAAGGCGAAAGAAGTTATCGATAACAAACTTGCCTATGGCTTTGCCCTCATGCCAACTTTTGCTGAAGCTTTTGATAATAATCCCGACGTGCCAACGCTGGACGAATACGTGTTCCAGATATCCGCATTCCAAAGTATCGGAGGAAACACTAACTATGGATTTTCAGCTATGCCCGGCGACATCGCAGGATGGGACGACTACTTCCCCGAGATAAACTTCTTCCTTAACTTTCCTGCTGGTCCGCGGAAGGACAAGACATTCCGCACCGAGTTTGTTACGGACGATGGGACCACGATTCAGTGGCAACAAACGCAGACCAAACACCCGTACTATGGAAAATTCTGGATCAAGGGCGATGTGAAGAACTATGTCTCAAGTCTGCCTTTTGTGATGATGCGCTATGCGCACGTCCTTACCATCTATGCTGAAGCAAAGGCGCGATCAGGCGGACCCGATGAGGAGGCATATAGCGCCATAAACGCTATTCGGGTACGGGCTGGCCTTGCGCCGCTTGTGGGGCTATCCGCCGATGCTTTTGCCGCTGCAGTAGTACAGGAGCGGGCATGGGAGTTCGCCGGTGAAAGAACACGCTGGTTCGACCTCGTGCGTCTGGAGATGGTTGAAGCGGCCAACGCCAGTAAGCACCCTGACGATATGACTCCGATAAATGCAATTACGCGGGAGGACTATACATTTCCCCTGCCGTTGTCTGAAACGCTCGCCAATCCGAATCTGGGGGACTAGTCGGTAAGCAAGTTTTTGATGCAATTCTTTGGCGCGGTGAATAGACATCAGTACTACGCAGACAACTATTCCGCTAAGGACTAACTTTTACATTTTACATTGGGAGTTATTTCCAATGTAAAATGTAAAATGGTCGCGCAAGCATTCGGTGCGTTGAAGGCGTTTGCTGAAGTTTACTCTACGACAACTCTTTGCTGTGACTTTGCGCCGTCTATGTTGATTTGCAGAATGTAGATACCTTTCTGATAGCTGCTTACATCGACGTGCAGTTCTGTCGGGATATTGTCGTATGTCGAGTTGGTAATTTCCTTCACCAGCTTTCCATCTCCGTCCACCAAAATCATTATTACATGCGAGTTGTTGCGTGCCGGCGTGAAGCTGATGTTCAGACGGTCATTTGTTGAGTTTGGAAACACTTGCACGGCTACGCCTTTTTTGAATTCTTCACTGGATGTTCCAGGTTTTAAACCTACGTCTGTCACTCCGTACTTTCCGGTGTCGCCGTAACGATCTATCACTTCCATACCGTCGTCGATCGTTACCGAGTCGACCGTGGCTCGATGGATTTTTTCCACCATGATGTCTTGAGTCGTCTCGCTGCTTGTGGCGTCGATTGGATCTAATTTCGCAGTCCTGGATAAATGCACAGTTTCGTAGAACTGAGGTTGAAGGGTGACTTTCGCTGAGTAGTCCACCGAGCCTGCAATCCGCAGTGAATCCTCTGCCGAGAATGTCGTGTATTTGTATTTTTCGCCAGGAAGTCTATTTATCGATACCATCTTTAAGAGCAGCCTGACTTTCTGGAGGCATTTGTCAAGGCTCTGTTCACCCGCGGTTGTATCTGCACGTTGTATTTCCATCGAACGCATCGCACTGTCAACCGATCTGATGGTGCTCTCTTTTCGGTCGCGAACGTAGCTGTTACTGTCAACGGGTGTTGAATCTGAGAAAATACTACTGAGCGTATCATAATCGTTAAAGATCGTTTCCATGAACTTTTCTTCCGGTTCTACTTCATGGGCTGTAGAAACGTTGACACTGGCAAGCACGATGCCCAGGTAAACCAGTAGAAAGCCGATGGCGATGATCCCTCTAGACCTGGCTTGTGCCGGGTTGGGATATATATTGAAAAGTCGTTTGATCCGGTTGGAGAAATTTCCCGAGGCGGGTCCGGTAGCCGACAAGCCCAAAGTTGGCTTGATCAAGGTATTGATTTCCTGTATTTCCATGAGCGCGCGTGCATATGTTATGGCATCGCCACAGAACGCAACGGTTTGGTCGTCGCAGCAATTTTCGCGCTCTTCACGGATGATATTGTTGATGTGCCATATGGCAGGGTGGTAGAACAGTAGTACTTCAACTAATGCTTGACAAATATTTATGATATAGTCGCGTCGTTTGATGTGGTAGAGTTCATGAATCAGAATTGCTTCGATCTGTGAAGTTGACATTCCAGACAGAAGTCCGGCCGGAAGAAGGATAATAGGAGAGATGCTGCCCAACGTAAGAGGTGAGGAGATACGCATCGATGTAGCAACGGCAACCTCACATCTTAAGCCGAGGGCCGTCGCAAGCCGTTTGACTTCCCGCTCCCAGACAGGCGATATCACCGCGATATTCTCTCGTGCGCGCAATTTTTTGACTTCTTGCCCTCCATTTTATCCAACCACTCTTTCAACGCGCGGATCTCTTCCGGGGACGTTGTGCTTCTTCCGATTGCATGAAGCACCATGTCCATAGCGGAACCCTGGAAAGCTGTCTCCACCAGGCGATCGAACAACGAGTTCCGCGTTGCCTCGCGCTGAAGGATCGCTTCATATTCGTGCGTTTTATCGTCGTTGTCTATGCGTCGGATCATTTTTTTTTCCTGCATGCGCTGCATTTGCTTCAGCGTGGTGGTGTAGCCAACCTGCTTCTTTTTGCAGAGATCTTCGTGAACGAAGCGTACGCTGGCAGGTTGATGATCCCAAAGAATGCAAAGGATCTCTACTTCGGCGTCCGACGGTTTGGGGATATCTGCTCCCATAAAATCCTGGTTTGTTGTGAATGACGGATCAAATATACGACGACACTTGTCGTAGCGCAAGAACATTACGACAATTGTCGTAAATATTTTAGAAAACTGGCCGGGAGAACAAAACAGAAGGGTCATCCGTCATTTTGCGTCCGGAATCCGTTCTTTTGTGGCCTCTGTTTCCTCATTTAATTAACCCGTTGATCAATGAAAAAAACCCTGCTTATCCTCGGTGGCATCGGACTGCTGGGTATGTTGCTCGTAGCGCGGCTGTTTTTTAGCCAAAGCAATAGCATGGGCGAGGAGCGCGAATGGTTTGTAAAGGGCTTACGCTATGAATTTTCCGCTCGGGTGGATAGTGTGCGGATGTTTAACGAAAATACCGGTCGGATTTGGTGTCGACTTACTTCCGGAAATCCACAGATCGATCGGGAAGACAGTTTGAAACGCCTATTTAAGCACCACGACATGTTGTACCTTATTTTTCATCGGTCTGGGGATTCAATTATTTTTCTCATACCAAACGGCAAACACGTCCGGATGGGTGATAGTGTGCGGATAAGCTCAGAGAGAAATTCAATTCAGTTCTGTAGGGGCGGAATGGAAGTCGCCACCGATCAGTTGAGTAACACGCTTACAGGGTTTAGTCGCCCGTTTTTCCTTAAAGGGAAACAGCGCTGAATCTTTGTTCTTTGGCATCAATAAAAATTGAAAAAGGCGAGTTGGCGAAATGTCCAAAACAGCCAAGCCTACAACAGCGCTATAAGTCATGCCGTGAGAATTGGCATTTATGATTAATTTGGTTTGCGGGCACGCGTTTTAGCAAAAGTCGAGATGTTTAGAAATCTATTATTAACGGGGTTGGGTAGCTGCCTGATAGGTACGGTACCATTGGCCTTACAAGCACAACAAAATGAAACCACGTGGTTTAAAGATGTTACGGCAACACAGGTACCCATTGATGGCAGAGAGCACGCGCTGGATGTGGTTTTCCTGGATGTGGACAGTGATCGTGACCTGGATGCGATACTGGCACTGGAATCGGAACCCAACCGCTTATACCTGAATGATGGTAAAGGAAAATTCACATGGAAAAAAGGTGCTTTTACAGAGAAGAATCACGATTCAGAACATGTACGGACAGCCGATTTTAATAAGGACGGTATAGCCGACATTATTTTTGTGGCAGAAGACGACCAGACACACGAGTATTACCTGGGCAAAGAAGGCGGTACTTTTATTGACGTGAGTGACCGCCTGCCTGCTAAAAGTGAGGCTAATGGCCTGGACGTCGGTGATGTGAACGGCGATGGACTACCCGATATTATTATAGGCAATTCGGGTTCCAAAGCACAGGATTTTTTATGGATCAACAACCCGGGAAAGCCCGGTTACTTTATTGATTATACCACCGAGGGTCTGCCCGCTATTGAAGACCAAACGCAGGCCGTAAAACTGGCTGATTTAAATGGTGACGGTACACTGGATATGGTAGTAGGTAATGAAGTGCCTCCGGATCGTTTGTTTTTTAACGACGGTAAAGGAAAGTTTACAGAACACCCGGAAAATCTTGAACTGTTGGTGCCGTTGCATACGCGCGATGTGTTGGTGTTTGATGCTAACCGGGACGGACATGCGGATATCCTATTCGTTAATCTCACCAATAACGGTGGTCAATGGGATAAAGACCCTACCGCCCGTTTGCTGATAAATGATAGCAAGGGAAATTTTAACGACGAAACGGCCAAAAGGATTCCAGCACAAGCATTGTCCGATTATTCGGGCACTATCATAGATTTTAACCACGATGGTTACGCGGATATTATTTTAAGTGCTGTTAAAACACCGCCCTTCGAAGCCGCGCAGGTACAGGCTTTGCAGAATGATGGGAAGGGCGTATTTACCAATGTAACCAGTAAAGTGATTCCCGGCATAACGGTATGTCGCGGTTGGGGTATTGCTGTGGGAGATGTAAACGGTGATGCTGTACCGGATTTGATGATTGGTGGCTGGGGATCGCAGGTGCGTTTATTACTCGGAAAAAAATAGCGTTAGATCAGGCCGATTGCTTAAAATCCGAGAACTTAGGTCAGTAAACCAGGCCTCGTTCTTCTCTTTGAGTTTTGACGCAAACCACCCTCTAAGAAGTCGTTTTTTTACCCCTGATGTCAACTGGCAACTTCAGATGTTTGTCGCAGGAACATTTTTAAAAAGCTCGATATGAGAAAGCTGGTTTTTGGAATCAACCTGACATTGGATGGGTGCTGCGATCATACCAAAGGAATTGGTGATGAGGAGGTACATATTTTTTTTACACAGCTGTCTCTTGACGCCGACACTTTTGTGTATGGACGAAAAACCTATGAGCTAATGGTCCCGTTCTGGCCTGAGATTGCTAAAGATAACTCCGGTCATACAAAGGCGATGAATGATTTTGCTCACGCTTTCACGTCCGTCAAACAGATTGTTGTTTTCTCGCGATCGTTGTCAGGCCTTGGGGAGAAAAATGCGAAAGTCGTGCACGGTGATCTTCGGGAAGAAATACTTAAACTGAAGCAGCAAGATGGCAAAAACATTTTAACCGGCGGTGTTGACATCCCTTCACAACTCATACAGCTTGGTCTGGTCGATGAATATTACTTTGTAATTCAACCGCTCGTTGTTGGCAAAGGAAGACGTTTGTTAGAAAGCTTTACGTTGCAGGAGAAGCTTCAATTTGTCGAGGCTAAGATAATGAAGTCGGGATGCGTTGCATTACGCTATGTAAAGAGTTCAAGTTGACAGCACAAGGTGTAACGTCATCGACCAAATTCGGAGGATATCAACATATAGCTTAAGCAATGAATATTCACCAGCCTACCCAAACACAGGCTTGTAGCGAGCCAAACATTAGTGACAATTTCCTACGTTGATTTGTTTGGCCTTTTAAGTTGTAGGTCAGTGGGCTATGGGACACAAAGTGAACTATACGCAATGCCAATATTTCTGAAATTGTTTGGCAGCGGCTTTTTTTTTGTGTGTCAGTCGAGAGCAATTCAATTTTATCAGGATGGGAATGAGGGGATACTTTTCGTAGGGTGATTATCATACCTTCAATGGGCATTTCGATATTGGGATAAGAATATCAATAGTTCGTGTATTCCTGTCTCCTAATAAGTAATCTTAGTTGCATTATTAGGGTGCTGGTAGTACTTGCTATACTATTTTAATCGAGATTTAAAGCTAGTATGCAAAACATGGAACATGAAAGCGCACATAACAGCCGTAGGTCCTTCCTAAAAAAGTCAACCATGGCGGCTACTTTTGCTGCTGCGGATTTCAACTTGTTCGGTGTCGCGCCTTTTGCGGCGCCGGCAGAAGACGCTAATGCTGCTAGTCCGGCGGACGTGCCGTGGTTCCGCCGCGTTACGCGGTGGGGCCAAGTAAACATTACGGAAAAGGATCCGGCAAAATATGATATCGCCTGGTGGCGCAAATACTGGAAGCGTACCCAGACAGAGGGCGTGATCATCAATGCCGGAGGTATTGTAGCTTATTATCCTACAAAGATTCCGCTGCACCGTCAGGCTCAATACTTGAATGGCATCGACCTTTTCGGCGATCTCTGTCGTGCAGCCCACGATGATGGACTTGCCGTATTTGCACGTATGGACTCAAATCGTGCGCATGAAGAATTTTACAACGCTCACCCGGATTGGTTTGCGATTGATGGCGATGGAAAACCATATAAGGCAGCCGATCTGTTTATCACCTGCGTCAACAGTCCGTACTATAATGAGCACATTCCTGCCATCCTAAAAGAGATCGCCCAGTTGTATCGTCCTGAAGGATTTACAGATAATAGCTGGAGTGGCCTTGGTCGTGAAAGCATCTGCTACTGTGCAAACTGTCAGAAGGGTTTTCTCGCGAAGACAGGTAAGGAGATTCCGCGGAAGAAAAACTGGGACGACCAAACCTACCGCGACTGGATCAGGTGGAACTACGACCGCCGGCTGGAGATCTGGGATCTTAATAATAAAACGACAAAAGCTGCAGGCGGTGCCAATTGTGTCTGGTCTGGCATGAACAGCGGATCGGTCAGTGGGCAGAGCAGAAGTTTCCGCGATTACAGGACAATTTGTAAACGAGCCGACATCATTATGCTCGATGACCAGGCGCGCAGGGACAGTGAAGGATTCCAGCACAATGCACAGGTGGGCAAACTCATACATGGCATTTTAGGCTGGGAGAAACTGGTGCCTGAAAGTATGGCGATGTACCAGGCGCACCGGCCTTGGTTTAGAGTAGCCAGCAAGCCGGAGCCGGAGGCGCGCATGTGGGTGATTGAAGGAATTGCAGGCGGCATTCAACCGTGGTGGCACATGGTAGCTGCATCGCATGACGATCGCAGAATGTATCACTCGCCGGAAAAGATATTCAATTGGCACAAGGCTAACGAGGAATTCTTGATCAACCGCCAGCCTGTAGCCAGTGTTGGCATTGTCTGGTCGCAGGAAAATACCGATTTCTACGGCCGTGATCAGCCAGAACAATTAGTGGAACAGCCGTACCGTGGCATGACACAGGCGCTCATCCGCGCACGTCTTCCTTTCGTGCCTGTACACGCCGATGATATTGAGCGCGACGCAGCCAGGTTATCGCTGTTGATTCTGCCAAATCTTGCCGTGATGTCAGAGGAGCAGGTTGCCAGTATCCGGAATTTTGTAAACCGCGGTGGAAGCATTATAGCCACGGGCGAGACGAGTCTCTACAACAAATGGGGCGTAAGGCAACATGACTATGCGCTTGCAGATATTTTCGGTGCGCATGTAATCTCCGAAGCGCCACCGCCAATGGAAGACCGGCTGGCGGGCGAAGCTTATCATACTTACCTGCGGCTTGTTCCCGAGATCCGCGATGGCGTGGATGGGCCGCGCAACGGTACTGAACCTGCGATCTCCGGAAAGCGTCATCCGATCTTGAAAGGTTTTGAAGAAACAGATATCATCGCGTATGGTGGTCTTTTGCGTCGGCTGAAAACGGATACTGGTACGGAAGTGCTGATGACGTACATACCACAGTTCCCGGTGTATCCGCCGGAGACCGCCTGGATGCGCGAGCCGAAGACAGATATTCCAGGACTAATACTCAGCGGCAACGTGCAGGGTAGCCGCGTTGCTTTTATGCCTGCCGATATTGACAGGCAGTTCGAGCGTTTTAATCTTCCGGACCATGGCAACCTGCTGGCGAATATCGTGCGGTGGACGGCAAAAGGAAATATTCCCTTAGAGGTGGAGGGCCCGGGACTCATCGATTGTAACATATATCAGCAGCCCGGACGCCTCGTCGTACATCTTGTGAACCTGACAAGCGCGGGAACATGGCGTGCGCCGCTGGATGAGTTCATCAGCATCGGACCGCTACGTGTAAATACCAGGTTGCCCGCTGGGGTGAAAGGAAAGAGTTTACGCCTGCTCGTTTCGAATCAAAAAATTCCCGTCGTAACAAAAGATGGCTGGTGCCAGTTTGAGGTTCCATCAGTACTGGACCATGAGGTTATCGTTATAACATAAAATTATTCATAGAAAGGGGAGTAGTTTTGCTTTTCCCTCAGTGAAAGGAAGAGGGTGCATCCTCGTTAATTTAAAACCGAAGACACTAATGAACAGTCACTCTTGAACTAATAATGAAATGAAACAACAATCAAAATGAGAAAAGTAGTCTTATTTATGCATCTATCCCTCGACGGGTTTGCAGCAGGCCCAAACGGCGAACTGGATTTTTTATCATATGATGGAGAGTTGGCGCAATACGCCAGTGAACTGGTTAAAACAGTGGGTTCACCTGTATATGGACGAACCACCTATCAATTGATGGAAAGTTACTGGCCAACCATTTTGACGAAACCCGATGCCGGTAAGCATGAGCTGGAACATGCTCAATGGGTGGAAAACGTACCTAAAATTGTATTCTCAAAAACGCTGAACGAAGTGACTTGGAATAATACCCGGCTGATAAAAGACAATATTTCCGAAGAGGTGAAAAAGCTGAAACAGCAACCCGGAAAAGACCTGGTAATATTTGGCAGTCCCGGCCTGGCAGCCACTTTTATGAACCTGGGCCTGATTGATGAATACAAATTGACTGTACACCCTGTTGTATTGAGTAATGGTATCAACGTGTTCAAAAGCAACACGATAAAAAGCAGGCTGAAATTATTAGACACAAAAACGCTGAAATCAGGCGTTGTTACCCTGCACTACGAAACCATCCATTGAAAAAATTGAGAGCCGGCAAAGTTGATGATTTAGGCGTTATAAGAAATTTTTGGGCGTGTTGTTGCTGGAAGCAGAGTATTGATTAAAATTTATGGGTTGGCGACATAGAAGTTACCTTACTACCTCACTAACCAAAATGACCGGAGTTACATTCGTGTAATTCACGAAATCCGCCCTTATAGCATCTCTATTCGGGCCAATGGCCGCCTGATAATCGTCGAGGCTCTTTACATAAAATGTTCCGATTGCCATATAAGGTAACGGTTGGTTGGGGATGCCGCTTGCAAGACCCTTTTCAATGGTGTATCGTACCAGATTTGAGCCTAATAACCCGGCAACCATCGGCATGTGCTTGGCTTCATAATACTCCATATTGAATGTTTTGCCTTCTGCAAAAGGGTACATGACGGATACTTTGATTACTCCTTTTTCGGCAACAGCCGAATTGTGTTTTTTAGATTTACGAGATTCCTTTTCTTGACTAAATGCAGCAAAGCTTGCGGTCAGAAGTAGAAGTGATAATATGAGTTTAGATTTCATTTTTTGTTAGTTGAGGAATTTGAGTCGACAAGATTTCAGCTGAAACCTTTATACCGAAATGTCTGAAGAAGGCATATATTTGCAAAACGGTATTTTTCGATGGAATCAATCGATAAAACCGATTTAGAGATATGGAACTGAGACAGCTCAAATACTTTATTAAAGCAAAGGAGTTACTGAATTTTACCGAAGCTGCAAAGATTCTGAACATCAGCCAAAGTACTTTATCACAGCAAATCAAGCAGCTGGAAGATGAGTTGGATATCCTGTTATTTAATCGAATTGGCAAGCGAATAATTCTTACCGAGGCGGGAGAAATGTTTAGTGAATATGCTTTGCAGAGTATAGATAAAGCTAACCAGGGGTTGTTACTTCTAAAGGATTTGAACAACCTGAACACGGGAAAAATTACCATTGGTGTAATCTACTCCATGCGCATTCCTTTTGCCAAAGCATTAATACAGTTTGCCAAGCAATACCCTAATATCAAAATTCAGGTGGTTTTTGGCACCACGAAAGATCTTCTCGAAAGGCTCGATTTGAATCATTTTGACTTTGTGTTGACATTTTATGAAAAGACCGGACATCCTCATTTCAGGTATCAGACACTATTAAGCTCAAATATGGTATTGGTAACAGCCAAAAAATCATCCATTGCCAGCAAGAAAAGTATTTCACTTAAACAAGTTGCCGACCTTCCATTGGCTTTGCCTTTCAGTGGATATAATACTATAGAATTTTTTGTCGAATCATTCGGTAAGAAAAACCTGGATCCGAATATTTGTATGGAAATAAATGACATACCCACTTTATTTGAAATTGTCAAGACAGGGCATTGGCACACTATTTTGAGCGAAACCAGTGTAAACGACCCGCAAGTGGTGGGGATACCAATTGAGGGAAAAAACATGAGGAGAACTATCATGATTGTATCTCTCACGGAAGCCTATGAAAAGAAAGCTGTGAAGAAATTTTATGAAATACTGACTAAGATTCAAATCTAACCTTGTATTCGCGTTTACCTTAATCCTTTATGCATTTGAATTAGACTTGAATAAAAAATAACTCAATTGAGTTGATAGAGCTTTCCGAGGGAAAGCGATTAAAGCTATCCAAATGTCAGCCGTACTATGGGTTGTCGGCGTTATTTTTATTACGGGACTTGCTGCATTAGTGGGACTAGTAGGTGGCGTACCGCGGGAATGGGAAACGGGGCTAAGACGCCCATAGGTATATCACTTTAAATTTCGTCGACAATAGTTCTGGCGTGATCGCTGCAGACTTGATAAGAAATCTTTTGCAAATTTGGAAAAGGAAATAGGAGAGGATGCAAACGATCGGACAGGGCAAACTTGATAAAAATAAATTTTGTTGAAAGATAGATGCCACTTGAGTTGAATAGCTTATTTAGTTATGTAAACGACTATTTTGCCGATGCAAAATATGCTCTCCTTTGAGAGTCAGCCCGGAAAGAAGTTATGAAGAACATAGGATTTTTATCGTTCGGACATTGGGCTAATCGCCAGAGCTATAAAGCCCGTACGGCGGGTGATACATTGCTTCAATCTATTGATCTCGCGATTGCTGCCGAAGAAATCGGGTTGAATGGTGCGTATTTCCGGGTGCATCATTTCGCGCCCCAGCTTGGATCCCCATTTCCTTTACTGTCAGCAATCGGTGCCAAAACAAACAATATAGAAATTGGAACCGGCGTGATTGATATGCGTTATGAAAACCCGCTGTATATGGTAGAAGATGCAGGAGCGGCTGATCTGATATCCCGAGGTAGGTTGCAGCTGGGGATTAGTAGAGGTTCGCCAGAACAGGTGATCGATGGATGGCGTTATTTCGGTTATGAACCCGCAGCTGGGGAAACAGATTCAGACATGGGTCGACGTAAGGGATTGGAATTTCTGGATAAGTTAAAAGGTGTTGGGTTTGCCCAACCTAATCCGAATCCTATGTTTCCAAATCCGCCGGGCTTGTTACGGTTAGAGCCCCATTCTGAAGGGTTGCGTGACCGAATCTGGTGGGGCGCTGCCTCCAATGCAACAGCTGTCTGGGCAGCTGAAAACAGAATGAATCTGCAAAGTTCTACCCTGAAATATGATGAGAGCGGAAAACCTTTTCACGTACAACAGGCCGAACAAATCAGATTGTACAAAGAAGCATGGAAAAAGGCTGGACATCAGCGCGAGCCAAGGATTTCCGTAAGCAGGTCCATTTTTGCCTTGGTAAACGATCAGGATAGATATTTCTTTGGACAGGAAAGCAAACCGGTAGATCAAATCGGCTTTATTGAAAGCGATAAACGTGCTATTTTCGGAAGAAGCTATGCTGCGGAACCGGATCAACTAATTGAGGAATTGGGTAGGGACGAAGCTATTAGAGAAGCAGACACGCTTCTTTTGACGATACCCAATACGTTAGGTGTTGATTACAATGTTCACGTACTGTCTTCCATTTTAAAGCACGTCGCACCCGGATTAGGATGGCGGTAATTTTAGACCGCTAGTCCATGGGTACGGAAGTGGATCAAAAAAGACGGTATCCATCCAGGACTCTTTATCAGGTTCGACCATTCTATATGACCACGGTATCTCTTTCTCGGATGGAAAATATTATTCCTGACGATGTATTTCGTGAACGTAGCATGGGATAGGGCGTGACTTCCTTTCCAGGTCAGTGAGGTTAGATAGGATTTAATATTGGCTACAGTCCTGTCTTCATTTTTTCGATGGCCTTTCTTCCCTCGGGTGTAATGCCCATGATCTCCGTGGCAACACCCATTGTTTTGTACGTGTCGAAGAATTTCATGCGCGCAATTGGATGATCCACTTCGCCGATCAGCGAATAACCTTGTTGAATTAGATCGTTAACTACTTGTTCGAATTCGCTTACGGGTAATTTGAAGGCGAGATGCTGTACTCCGCCGGCTGGATTTTTAGCCAGATAGTCATGAAACAAGCTTTGACCGGAAAGCGGCTGAATGAGTTCGATGAAGGAACCACCGTTATAAGTTTGAGTCGTTAACCCGTCACTGGGCACAACCTTACCATAATACTTTATGTTTAAATCCTCCGCACTATAACGGTAGGGTTCGGGGAAGCTCACACCTAAAGATTTCTCCAGAAATTTTACAGTGGCGTTTATATCCGGTACCACCCATCCGATCTGTGCGAATTCAAGCTTAGCGAGGGTGTCGTTGATTTGGCTCATATTTGTCCTCTTTGTTAATTGTTGAGCAAAGTTAGAGCCGTCAACCATTCCTGCCAAGGTTAATTGCGTCTATAAGCACGGCAGTTTGCGACTATCTTGTAAAAGCGATAGGGGCGAGCTATAGGTCGTAAAGGAATAGTACTTGTAATGGTCTTTCAAGCTCCTCAGGCTGCGCTGCGTGTACCGATTCGGGCTTTATAGGGTTGGAATTGCGTACTTTCAGCTGTTTGTGAAGAGCAGCATTGAGTTGTTCAATACTGGTAAAGACCTGGTCGCGCAAGGCGCATCGTTCTGGATCAGCGTTCTCACAGATCTACGCAGCCGTGCCGTTGAAGACATCCTCATCATCAGCACCGAAAATCTGAAAGCCTTACAGAGGTGATATGTTGTTTTCTTTCCTTGCGTATTTTGGCGCGCTACGAAAATTGTATTCCAGGCATTTCGAGCTTGTATCCCTTTCCATGAACATTCGTTATTCTCAACTGTGGATCACTGCTTAATTTCTTTCGAAGTTTCGATACAAACATGTCCAGACTGCGACTGGTGATGACCCCTTCATTGATCCAGACTTCCTGCATCAGCATTTCGCGGGGAATCAGGTCACCGAAGTTTTTGTTGAACAATTCGAGAATCTTGCATTCTTTGTCTGTGAGCGTAATCACCTCACTCCCCAATAGCAAACGATGACCCTTCCCATCAAATAAAAAGTTTCCCAGTACATCTAATTCCTGATCCGACGCTTTTATTGTAGTGCGGTTTTGATCCCGCAGGGCCGCCGGTATACTCTGTACGGGCACCGGCGTTAGAATTTTCCTAAAACGACCAACCAATAAGGAAATACCCAACGCTAGCATGCCGTAAAAAACCAGTTTGGCTAGCGGATAGTCGAAGGTTGTCGGTTTTGACTTTTCGAGTTTCGGATTGGCTTCCTGACCAACGGTTCCTGATTTAGGTCCTTTCGTCAACTGGTCGATTTCATAGTCAGAGGTTGTCGTTATGAATTCTTCAAGTTTTGGTTTGGCTTCCTGATCGACATTAACTGATTTGTGTTCTTCAGCCAACTGTGCGATGTCATGATCAGGGGTTGCTCTTTTGAATCCTTCAAGTTTCGGGCTGGCTTTCTGTTCAATATTATCTGAGTTGGGTTCTTCAGTCAGCTGGTCGATGTCGGGGCTGATCGGTTCTACCTTCTCGTGTAAATCAGGAAAGTCAAATTCAATTGAGTAACAACCTTGGGGCTCCCTTCTGCCGCTGCAAGGCAGGATGTCTCGTGAGGTGTTGTTTACCTGGAAGCCATAGACGATGCCGGCTGTCATGCAATCATGTACTGTAACCGTGTAGCCAGAAGGGAACTCTGTTTTGGGAAAGGAGCCCTGGGACAGGACCATGAGCGAATCGTGGCTAAAAATGAATTCATTTTCGAACCGGAGAACGAAGGTGCCTCCTTTAGTTTGACTAACCGGCAACACACGTGAGGTTAAGTCACCTGTCTGCAGCAGCAACCGATGACCAATCTGACGGATAATAAGGTTCACTTCCTTCGCCCGTAAATCGCGGTCAGAATGACTTGTGAAAGACGAGGCGATTAAGACAATGGCGAGCATCACTACGGCAATGGCAGCGCCCGCCGCCAAGCGGTCAGCGAAAACACCGATAGAAGCAGAATTTACACGCATTTACATTTCTTTTTACAATTCATTTACAATAAGAGCCGACGTGGGGGCGTACGTTGGGATGTGAAGTTAAACCAATTTTTGCTGATGAACTTTTCAAAAAACCGCCTATTGCTAGGCCGGCCATTTCTCAAATTCATTTTTAATCTAACATTCTGCACTATGAACAACAAGATGTCACTCCCGTTTTTCATCTTAATCATTGCTTCTTTGTTCCTCGCTTACCGTGGACCTGAAACAAAGAAAAATCATACCTCGGCCGGCTTTGCATCGTTAAAACCTATTGGGAATGAGAAATATGCTATCGATAACAAAGAAAGTGTTGTAGAATGGAATTGTTCAATGGTATTTGCCGACAAGGGTGGGCATACAGGGTACATCTCTATATCGAAAGGTGAATTGATGATTGAGAAACGCCAACTTGTAAGTGGCAAAGTTGAAATAGACATGAATACAATGACAGATGAATTCCATGGGAGTAACAATAACCTTATCAATCACTTAAAAGAGGCTGATTTTTTTGACGTTAAAAAGTTCCCCATCGCCACATTCGCAGTAACCAACGTTTCATCAGGGGATGAGGAAAATATAAAAATCACGGGGAACCTGACCATCAAAGGTATCACGAATTCTGTTACTTTTCCCGCCAAGATAAAACTTAAGGGCCGAATTTTGAATGCGGATGGCGAAGTGACTATCGATCGGACACAATGGGATATCCGCTATGGATCAGGGAGATTTTTTGACGATTTAGCTGATCACGCAATTTCGGATTCCATTCAATTTAACTTGAAGATCGTAGCGAGAAAGTAATACATGGATCCGAAAAAAGACTGCATTCTCAAAAGTTTTCTCTACATGGATTTGCAAAAAAATCATTTAATGATGTCTTTCATTTTCAAGAGCTTTTTCTTTTCTATAAGACGAAAAGGGTGTGCGTACTTGTGCCATCAATTGAGCGATCCGCTACTGTCAATCATAGCCGTCAAGCGATGGTTACAATTTCACGTGGCAGCTTGGAAATTGACTGTCCGCTTTTAACAATTATTTAGAAAGCGGCCAACTTCCGATGCATGTGCCGACTTCTGATAATCAAGCTTGTTTACTGATTCGAGTAACAAAATAGTAACATGATGAAACATGTACTTGCATGCCCTTTTTTGATGTTTGCTTCTTTCACCTTTAGTGAAGGACAAAGCAAGACTGGACTACCAAAAGATAATATCAAGCCCGAAATCGAAGTTTCCATCACTCCAAACGTACCCGCGGGTACAGCTCGTATTTTCGAGCAAGATAGAAACGGGAATATTTGGATTGCTGCGTTTGATGGTGTTTTCAAATACGATGGACAATCGTTTACCAATATTGCTGGCCATCTGACTTCGTACCGTTTTTTTTCTGTTTTAGAAGATAGACGGGGGAATTTGTGGTTCGGCTCTATGGGCGCAGGTGTATATAAATACGATGGAAAATCGTTTCAAAATTTCACATCGAAAGAGGGTCTTGTTAACAATGAGATTAGTTGTATTTATGAAGATAATTCCGGCGATATTTGGTTCGGTGCCAATGGCGGAGCAAGTCGTTACGATGGGAAATCGTTTCGAAATTATATAATGAACGGCGATTCTATGATTGAGGATAGATCAGGGAAATCTATCCCCGACTTTACGCGCCCCTCAAATGAAGTTAATTCCATTATTGAAGACAAAACAGGCAAGCTTTGGTTCGCTACAAGGGGCGATACTTTCGTTTATGATGGAAAGACATTTAGCGTTTTTACCGATAGCGGTAGGCCTTCCAACGTTCGTTGCATCATCGAAGACAGCAAAGGGAATATCTGGCTTGGGGGAGATGGCCTTTGGCGTTTTAACGGCAGGACCTCTACCAATTTTTCGAAAAATCCAGTTTTGTATATCTGCGAAGATAAAGCTGGAAATATTTGGACTAGTTCACAGGAAAGAGATGCCTGGTTACTTTTGCGTTATGATGCAAGGTCGCTGTCCGATGGAAATCCGACTGTTACCGAAGTAAGTTCACACCCCATTATTTGGTCGATTTTCCAAGCTAACGACGGCAGTATTTGGTATGGCGCTGTCGGCGTGCATCGTTATGATGGAAATACGACTACTCATTTTAAAAGTAGAGAGGCTCGATATTAATACGTGCGGTCAATGATTTAAACGATTCCACTTGTGGCGTGGCTGGCGTTACTTTCCGAATACAAAATCTTCTCAAGACTGAGCACTAGAACGTTAAGGCCCGATGCGCAACAAACCAGCAACGAAAAACACATATGGATATAGACTTTGCTCTTGCTTGTTTTTTACACCTCTTGTGAAGGACAAAACACGGCTGATAGCGTACAGGGACCAAACAAAATTGATGACTGGAATAAGCGCTGAAAGATAAAGGACTGTAAATTACCTGATATAGACAGTGAAACCGCAAGCCAAGGCGGCGTAATAATACAAAACACTTTTTGAAAGGGGGACGGACACGCCGATTCTACCGGAAAGATTGATATTCATGCGTGTTAAATTTCGATTTTGTGTGGAACAGTCCACGTAGACAGATGTGATCTCGATGAGAGATTTGCCCACTCGATGATTAAGTAACTATGAAAACGTTCCTAATCTGTCCACTAAGTTTTGGACTCATATACTTGCCAGAGAAGTACCTTGTATATAAATTACCTGGCCAAATAATGAAATCAGCTTACAACTCCATGAACCAAATTGCTATTTTCTCACTCTGTTTAATGTTAACACTTGCATCTTGCTCACGGGATGCCGATCAATCTTTCGGAGAAACTCAGATAACCAAATGGCAAGATGACAAAACCGCGGCCATTTCCATCACCTACGATGATGCCACAATTAACCAATTTCGAAAAGCACTTCCGATTATGGATTCCTTGGGATTTAAGGCTACTTTCTATATTAATACCACAGATATTCCCGGTTCACAATTTGCACCCAAGTATTTTGGAAGGCCGCTTATCGATATCATTAAAGAAAGCGCGAAAACTCCGACAACTCTGGATAACCTCTTCGAACGTGCTTCAGCGTTGCGTTTTCTCGATATCGAAAATGCAGTTGGGGCGCATAACAGTGCAGGCTCTTTTTTTGAACAAGGAAAATCAGATGAAGCTTTTAAGGTTGTTGACGAGGCTTTCGCGAAAGCGAGAATGAAAAATTCAGGTCGTGAGGTAAGGCCGGTCTTGCTAACCGGAGAAATGATCACTTGGGACGAGATCAGAAATTTTGCTAAAAATGGACACGAGTTTGGAAATCATACCATTTCGCATCCTCGGCTGGCCGTTTTGGATGAAGCCAACTTGTTGTATGAGTTGGAAAAAGGGAAGGAAGAGATATTAAATCAACTTGGCACAGAGCATACATTCTCGGCAGAGTGTCCGTTTGGAACTGAAGATGAGCGCGTCATGGGGTATGCTCATAAGATTCACATGGCATTGCGAAACCGGATGCCCGAACCTTTTCTTGTTGAGCTCAATCGCTCAAGCACGGAGGTTCCGGGTATAGATCATGGTAAAGAATATGTTCAATGGCAACGCGGTCCATTGAAAAAACACGGTGTGTCTGAGATGAAATCATGGGTGGATACACTGCTTACACACGATAACGTTTGGCTGGTACTTACAATTCACGGAGTTGATGGTGTAGGTTGGGAAGCAAAACCTCACCAGGAACTAAGAGAGTATTTTGTCTACATGAAACAACACGAAGCTGAACTTTGGATTGCCCCGTTTAAGAACGTAACAAAATATATGCGTGAACGTATGAATGCTTCCTTGAAAGCCGAAAATCAGGGCGGAAAAATTAGAGTAACGTTATCTCATTCACTGGACAAAAAACTGTATGATAGTCCGCTAACCTTAAAGACTTATATCAAGAGCGATTGGAAAGAGGTAAAAGTAACGCAAGGCAGTCAATTTTTAACGCGTAAGCCCCAAACAGATCAAAAAGGTGCATATATTTTATATCCTGCAATGCCTGGCGACGCTGCTATTGAAATAGCTTCGGTTGAATAGAGTATCTTGTCTATTCCCGATACGAAAAGTAGTTAGTGCGAGTTTCAGGCTATCCGACGAAGAACTAACTTTTACATTTTACATTTAATGTTTTGCATTTTGCGGTTAAAGGTCACAGCTATATAAGTCAGGACGTAAAATGTAAAATGTAAAGCTATTTCGCGATGCAAAATGTGCTCTTCATTGAGAGTCGGCGTGTTTACTGATTTGAGTAACAAGATAGTAACAAGTTTTACATTTCGTTTACATTCTTTTACAAGCCTTTAACTAAAACCCGGCACAAAGACTTGTAGGTTTATTGAAGTTCTTTGGTTCAATGATGAAACACGTACCCCAGTATGTTTTATTGATGTTTGTTTTGTGCACTTCATGTAAAGAACAAAACAAAACCGAACCACCAAAAAATAATACCAAGTCCGTGACTGAAGACGCAGTCATTTCCTTCGGACCTAGCAGCGTTACACGTACTATCAAGCAAGATAGAAATGGCAACATTTGGATTGCCTCGTGGGAAGGTGTATTTCGATATGATGGACAATCTTTTGCCAATATCACAAATAAAGTAAGTTCAGCCCGCTTTTTTTCTGTGTTAGAAGATAATAAAGGCGACTTGTGGTTCGGCTCTATCGGCTCAGGTGTTTATTATTACGATGGGAAATCCTTTCAAAATTTCACAACCAGGGAGGGACTTATTAGTAATGAGATCGTTTGTATTTATGAAGATGAAATCGGGAATATTTGGTTCGGTGCTAATGGAGGTGCAAGCCGTTACGATGGGATGTCATTTCGAAATTATATGATCAACGGAGATGTTATGAATGAAGATAGGACAGGCAAATCCTCTCCAGATATGCGACCCCCTAAATTTGTTAATTCTATTATTGAGGACAAAACAGGCAAGTTTTGGTTTAGCACAAGTGGTAACGCCTTTGTTTATGACGGAAAAACGTTTACTGTCTTCACTAACAAAGGCAAACCTTTTACGAATGTTGGTACTATAATCGAAGATAAAAAGGGCAATATCTGGCTCTGCGGTGATGGCCTTTGGCGCTATGACGGCAGTACATTTACCAATTTCACCCGGAATTCTGTTCTCTATGTCTACGAAGACAGCCATGGAAACATTTGGACCAGTTCAGCAAATCGGCCGTCTGATCAAAATTGGGTACTATCCCGCTATGAGGCTAAGTCATTGGACAACAAGAAGCCCACTGTAACCGAAATGAAACTAGAAATAGGACCGCTTTTCGGGATTTTAGAAGCTTATGATGGAAGCATTTGGTTAGGCTCTGATGGCGTGTATCGTTATGATGGTAAAACTATTCACGACTTCAAAGGTAAAGAGGTTAAGAGGTAGTATAAATGCTTCGTCGCAGGATATTTTTGGGGACTTTTAGAGGATAAAGGCGGAAATATTTGTGTTGGTGGAAGAGACAAGAGAGTTTTCCGTTATGATGGGAAAACCGTTACCAATGTATTACAAAATGGCGGGTTTGATTCATGTATCGCGTTTCAATAATACAGGACAAAGCAGGAAATTTTTGGTTTGAGTCGGCCCCTTTTTGCCTGTTTTTGTTATAAGTTGATTACAAAATGTCAGTAGTTTTATAAGATCATTCTCGCGTTTAAAGTCAATTTTATTTCATTCAAATAGGCCTTCACTACCTTTTTATGATCATGAAAAAGTTTCCTGATCGATGAAGGTGTCGCTTTGTGTAGTTTATTGGCTGTTTCGACGAAGTAGTAAGATGACTGGTTCTTGAAATATAGATCGGATTTCGGTCCTTTTATTTGTTGTAAATATGAGCGGCCACCGATCACCGGATAAGCTTCGATTAACAGGTTAAGCACGCCGAGCAATACAGTTGACTGATGGCGGATTTCGAGGTAGCCGACTTTGTAAGAATGAAAGAACAAATGGTCCGCGATACTAATGAATTTCAACTCCTTTATTTGCTCTATTTGGACGGTATCCCCCTCGCTGTTGATCATGTCCATTTGTCCTGTGAAAAGATTATAGTTAAATCTCAGTTGTTCATCGGGCGAAAAACTGGTTGCGAAGGTGATCTTTCCGTATTCAAAAGAGGGAAATCTGTAAACACTGTCTGGCTGCGTAACTGTGGCAGGTGTTGGTGTGTGGGACGGAAGTGTGGAGTATCCTGCCATCTGAGCTGAGCAAAAATGAAAATGCACAAAGAGGCAGAGTGACAAAATTAACGGACGCGCATGCATCTTCTAAGCTAAACAAAGGGTAAGACAAAAGAAACTCCAACTTCTTAGCAGCAACGCGCAGAACGTTCCGTTAATGACGCTGCCGCTGGCTGTCTTATCGGAGCCCAAATTACTATCGCCAACATCGCAACGGCGTCGCTTTGTCGCTGCCGCGACCTAATTGTGGTATTTTGGTAGATCTATTTGTTTTATGGACGCCGGAAAACTTAATTCATGCCAAAAAAATTGGTAAAGGCCAAATAATTGGAAGCAGGGGAATGCAGTTTAATGCAGCTATAGCACGACCAACCGTTTTGCATATATGCCCGTTCCATCGTCGACAACAACGGAATACACTCCTTTTTTCCATTGCGCTACATCCAGTGTTTCTATCATTACATTACGATCAGAAAGGGAATACACCTGTCTGCCCATCGAATCAAGGATCAGCATCGACTTTAATGTTTTACGCATCTTCAGTGTAACTGTCGATGATGCGGGATTTGGATAGATGCTGACGATCGATTCCGGTGCTTCCTCCAGAGACAATATGTTCTCCGGTAACGAGACGAATGGCTGAGATTGTTCAGCGCAGCCATTCTTCCATATGAATACGTAATATGTTGCTATCTGTCCATCAAACGGAATACTCGGTTCCTGTGTAGTTGTAAGGTAGTTGTTGTTTTTATACCATGTGTAAAAGCTTGCGCCACGTTCTTTAGTCACGATATCGACGCCATTTGAGAAGATCTCCGAGTTAATTTCATTCACCTCAACCGGCGTAGCCAGCGCGTTGCTTTCACATCCATCGATTGTCTGTGTGACATAGTATGTAGCATTCGTCGCTGCGATCTGCAACTGCTGTTCGCTCGAAAGCAAACCCGTTAATTCAGCATTTGAATACCATTTCAGATTAACACCGCTCGCCCAGATCGTTGTAACGTCTGGTGTCTCGCAGATCCTGATGGGCGTTGCGCTGACGGTTGGCGCTGACGGTTTATCGTGGATCGTAATCTCGACTTTCCTGGCAATACCTTCGTGTCCATTGATCGTCTGCGTTGCGTAGACAGTTTGCGTCTGCTCCGCGGTCAATGGGCCGGTGGCGGTCGGCTGTGTCAGCTCCTGATCACGATACCATTTGAGGCCGCTTAACTGTGAACCAATTACGACTGTTCGTCCACAACGGTAGATAAGTGTGTCGTTAATCGCTGGTGGTGGTGGCAGAAATGTAAATGTTCCGGTTTGTGAAAGCGACGATCCTGCAAATGATCCATCGACCGCCTGTACCTGCCATGAATATGTCCCCACTTCCAGATTATTGAGTAGTGATTGTTCAATCGAGGTGCCGGGCCGGAGGCGCAGACGCTGACCTGTATTAGGGTTGAGGTTTCCCCTTGTGATCGCTTTTCCGTTGTGATAAAGAACGACATCATAGGTCAACCCTTCCGAAGGTGTATGATCGTCGGCAGGCGCCGACCAATTCAGGTGCAGGCCATCTTCGTCCTGTGTTGTGGTCAGTGAAGTAGGTACCTCTGGTGGTGAATTGAATACGCCTCTGGTGGCGACGATCGTTTGATTGACTACTATCTGTGTCTTACGTACGTAATCTGTAAAGTCCTTGAGCAGGTAACCTCCCAGGATGATATCCAGGTCACCGTCATTATCAAAATCGATCAGCTTTACCGTCTGAAGACTAACACGCATCTGTGGCACCACGTAGCTGTCGAAGTTGTCATTCCCTTTGTTCAGTAAGATATTGATGCTGGGTGACAATACAACGATATCCGTGCGACCGTCGTGATCGAAATCTGCAGACAGAGTTTTCGGATCGCCACGTGACAGGTTTACAGTCAATGCCTCAAACTTTGGGACGGAATCGTCCTGTGAACCAAGGTTCTTCATGATAACACCATCCTGATAACTACTGTAAGACGTCAAGATGAGATCCGGGTAGCCATCGCTGTTGTAGTCTGCTACGGTAAGCCCCTGTTCATATGCAGGGAAGGTCACTCCCGTAGAAATTAACCCGTTGTGAGTGTTGAGGAATAATTCATAGGCAGAATTTGAGCCGAGAATAACATCTTCATCGCCATCGCGATCAAAGTCTGCGACGCAAACAATTTCCCCGCAATTAATACACGCGGTAGCACCCGAGTTCATATAGTTGCCGCTGCCGTTGTTGCGATATACATTTCGTATCGTTGGGTAGACGTCGGGTTGTGTTGTCAGGATATCGAGGTCGTTATCCATATCGAAGTCAAAGAATGATTGGATCGAATTTGTTTTACCGGTAAAAGAATTGGTTGCAGAGGTGAATGTTTTATCACCATTGTTGTGAAATACTTCGGCCGAGTAACCGGTTGCCCACTCATATCCGCTCTGGTAGATATCGGGCTGGAAATCTCCATCAAAATCAACAAAGGACATAGCTGCATTATAATAGGTCGTCCCCAGGTCGCGTTTAACAAAGCCTGCTGCCGTGTTCTCATAAGTGGCTTTCGTGAGATCTTCTCCATATCCATTGTAGATCATGCCACCATTGACAAGCAGATCCATGCGCCCGTCACCGGTGAAGTCGGAAACATCGAAGTATCCATAAATGTTTGGAAGGTCCGAATCCTGCAGCACCCACATGTTGGTATCCCATTTGGCCATATTGGACACTGCCGTTGTTGACGTACCGACAGCTTCAAATACACGGTACAAATACAGCGTATTATACGCAAGTGCTGCATCGGTATAAGAAGTAGTTCCGGCCGGTAATGTTGCAATCTTCGCCCAATCGAAACCAGCAGCTCTCCGCTCTATGATAACATTAGTCTCGGTGCCTGCCGCACTTGTCCACGAGAGTGCAACCTTGTTGAGGAGAATTCGATCGACGGCCAGGGCAGTCGGACCTGGCAGAATAACAAACTGTGCGTTGGACGACCAGACTGAAAGTTTCAGTGATGCGTCGAGCGCCTGTACACGCACGGTATAAGTGCCTACCGGTAAATGATTCAGTGTCTTTGATAAAGAATGTCCTGCGTTGCCTGATGCGAACCGCCGTCTGAAAGTACCCGCTGCATTCGTCTCGGCGTTTAACCAGATCTTACCGTTGGTGTCGACAATATGGAGGTTGTAAGTCACGAGTGGTGATGGTGTTCGATCATCCGTTGACGCCGACCACTTGATTACAACCTTTCCGGAATCGTAAGCTGCGGTGACGTTGGTGGGTGCCGAAGGAGGCAGGTTCATGACGTTAAGATCAGCCAGCTGATTTCTATACAGGTAATTGAAGCCGGTGTGCTGGCCGTCATTGCCCAGCCTTACGAAATCAATGTCTCCATCATTTTCAAAATCTGTGATTGTTAACGATGATCCCCAGTTCTGTTTGAAGATGATATCGGAATCTTTGAACGTGCCGTTGCCGGTATTGAGAATGACCCCTGCATTCGTCTCACCGTGTGCTACCAGATCCGGCCAACCATTGAGGTCGACATCTACGCTGGAGAACCAACCTAAACCTGATAAAGAAACCGGGAACACTTTTGGTTCTTTAAAATTCAGATCTGCTGTACCGTAATAGACGTTCAGTCCCTCATTGCCAGGTATCGCCGCGTCCATATAACCATCACCGTTATAATCCTCGAACGCTGAGTTATAAGAAGCAGGAAGTACAGTTGTCTTGCGTGTGAAACCCATACCGTCGACGCTGACATAGATATCGGTAAAGTTTTTGTCCGACGGGGTGATGAGCAAATCCATGAACCCATCGCTGTTCATGTCAACGCATTTGAAGATGGGATAAACCGTAGTTTCCTCCTGCCAAAGTTTGATGTGACTGTCTTCAAACGTACCGTCTCCCTTTTGATAAAGAAGTTCGAAGCGCGTTGGATTACCAGAGCTGTTTCCAATGTTGTGTGTGATGAGCAAATCGAGTCGCCCATCGCTGTTCATGTCCTCCACCGACAGCTGGGTGATACCGAGGTATTGAGGTGTTTCAAATGCGGTCGTGAACGTTCCGTTGTCATTCTTGAATATCGTGACCTTCTGCCATGAATACTCGCTGCCAGTCATGAGCACGAGATCCGGGTCGCCATCGTTGTCGACATCACGCGCACCCGTCATGTCAAAGTAAGGAGATTTGAACGACTCGGCCGTCAACATAGATCCGGAGGTGGTAAACACACCTGAACCATTATTTCTCAGCAATACGTTATTGTTTTGACTACCAAGTCCGATTCGCCCGATGAATTCAAGATCATAATCACCGTCCATGTCATAGTCGGCGGGCAGTGCACGCGCACTGATAATATGCTGCGGATCGCTATCACCGAACTGACTTTCTACAAACATGGTCGAGTGATGTGCAACGGTATTGCTGGGCGCCGAATAGGAGGCGCCATTAACCGCCTTCACGTAGTACTCCAGGCTTGCATTGGCAGGGACGTTGTTATCGTCAAAACACAATACACCGGCAGTTGTTCTTCCAATCTCGGCCGAAGCTCCGGGTGATGTCTTTCTGAACACGGCAAATGTTGGATTGCCTGGCCCACCATAGGTCCAGCATAAACGAACCTTCAGGAGATCAGATGGCTGGGCGGTTAAGGTTGCAGGACTTTCGCCGACGGTGAAGTTGTTGACCGCAGTGAATGCGGATGACAGTCCTGAAGGGGAGACAGCCTGCAACCGCCATTGATACGTTCCTGCCTGGAGGTCACGAACATTCAGTGATCCATTCGTGCGAAGATAGCTTCCCGTAGGAAGCAATAGCTTTCCCGTTGCAGAGGTGGCGGACGCTTTATAAGCAACGCCATTTTTTTTCAATTCGATGTTATAGAGAATGCCGGGTACGTTCGTCCATGAAAGTGCAACATTGGGTCCAATGGCAGAACCAAGGTTTGCCGGTACAGCGGGTACAGGACCTGGGGTTGTGCTTTTGTTTATGAAGACCAGATCTACCGATTGGGAGTTGGACCAGTCATATGAATAGGCTTTGTAGTGTATATCAAGGTCATTGTCCTGATCGATGTCTACCAGCGCAAAGCTTAAGACATTCTCTGCTCTCTGTTCATGTGTTTCCGGAGCAAACGAAATCCCGGTACCTGTACTCGTATTCTTCAATATCGTCAGCTTGCTGCC
>DATHKA010000564.1:0-10597 GCA_035489615.1 Chryseolinea sp. | reverse complement strand
CTAAGGCCTCGGTGAAGCCACATCCTGTCCTTTTAACATTTCTACGATGCGTCCAGACGCGCCGTTGTAAAACCCCGTTTCATGTTCAAATTCCCTTGGATTTCGAAACGTACCGAAGATTATGTCGAACAGGGGCAAATCTGAATAATTGTATCGATGTATGCCTTGCGCGTGATGAAGGGTATGGCTCTCCGGCCGTTGCACAAAGTAACCCAACCATTGCGGCGTACGAATGTTGGCATGCTGAAAGATGCTGAAGAAATTGGTGATCAACAGCATAACCGTAATAGCGCCCGGCGAGAAGCCAGCGATTAACCCAAAGCACAGGCTGCCCAGCACAGACCACCCCAGCATGTCGAGCGGGCTGAAATAAAATGCACCGTAAGTATCCAATCGCTCCGCGCTGTGGTGCATCTGATGAAAGTGTTTCCACAGGAAGTCGCTTCGGTGAAGGCTATAATGCCAGACGAACACACCAAATTCGTACAGCAATACGGCCACTATTCCGCCGCCGAGGGTACCGAGCCACGCAAGGTCAAGCACCCTGAATCTTTCGACAAACGGATTGATCAGCAGCGGGACATACGCAGTTACATAAAAGAATACGGCAAACACCAATAATCCCCTGAGTTTCCAATACTTAACATACGGCAATTGTCGACCGGGAAAGATAGCTTCCCAAATCATAAGCAGGGCATAAATGGCGAGAATTCCCAAGGTTACGGGATCGAGCAGGAGGTCTAATGGAGACGGCATTCTTACAAGCTTTTACCACTATTGCGTAAGTTTTCGCCTTACACCGTAAGGTTTCGAAAAAAAAATGGATCCGTTTCGGCCCGCGTCATACTGTCGACCAGTGCTGCGGTGTATCGGGCACATAAGAGCAATAGAAACCCGTGCGCACCGTTGCCGACAGGTGTTTGCCCAACACCGGATGAACCTCATTGATTTTTTGTATTGCGTTACGGATTCGCCAGGTAACTGCCGATCGTGCCTTATCCTGGCTGTCACTTATTTTGCGCACACGGCCCTTTCGGTCGATCGCGGCCGTCACGTGGGCCACAATTGTTTCGTATTCCTCTTGTAACGATGGCAGCACGGCAATGTCATTGTTCTCTTGCGCATCAGAAAGCTCCTGCCGAAGCTCCTTGATCCGCTTGTGGTAGGCACGTCGGGCGCTCTCATCGAATACATGTGTCCCTTCCTGAGTCATCCGCGTGCCTAATAATTCAACGCAATGAAATGCCTGAGCGGGAGCCGCGATGAGTCGCGCAAGGTCTTTCAGTCCTTTGCTTTCCGGTAAGAAAACCGTTGTACCCTGGTAGGCGAGCTTCCATAGTCGACCTTCGGCTGCAAATGAATTTACTTCAGCCGATTTTATCGCGCGGGCAAATACACGTGGTTGTAAGGACGTAGATTTGTTGAGAATAGATTCCCAAAACAATTTCTGACGACAGGAGGTACGATAGGGACTGATGTTAATCAGCCATTGCAGTGATTCTTCTGGACTGGCAGCAATACCTTTGTTGATCTTCAGCCGAAATTCCTCCGCATACAGTTTCCACCATCGATGCATTTCTTCCACATGGCCTTTGAAAAAATAGGCGGCAGCCATCATGGCACGAAAGTCTACCCAGGGAAGAGTACTCTTCAAGCCCAACGCAATGGCTAGATCATCATCGCCCCTTTCAAGGGCGATAAATGAAGCAATGTGGTAATACTGGTCTGCGCCAATGGGATTTAACGCCACACCCCGGTCGTAGAGATTTTGTGCTTCATCAAGGTACCCCATAAAGACAAAACACGTTGCAATCTGCATCAGATTGTCGGCATCTGTCGGATTGAGACGCAGGGCTTCGCGTAAGAAGTACTCTCCCTTTTCATATTGCGACTCATAAACATGTATACGTCCCAGAACAAGCGCTGCAACACCATTCTGCTGATCCAGATCGAACGCTTTGCGCGCCCACTCATAAGCACCCTTGTGATTGAGATCCCACTGTTCCCAAAGCTGACAGCTCCATTCATTAAAATACGAAAGCGACATTCCAGAGTAAGCAAGCGAAAGCGAGGGATCGCAGGCCATCGAACGGGTAAAGTGCTCACGTGCCGCTGCATCTGCCTCTGCCGTGCCCCTCTTTAGTTCGTGCATCCCATAAAGCCAATGCTCATAGGCGCCTGGCGATGAATGCCCGACTTTGTTCCGACGGTTCAGCAAGTCAAGGTTAAGCTGTTGTTGAATTGACGAGATCAGCGCGTCTACCGCCTGTTGGTCAATGATGTGATGAGCCATACCTAGGTGATGCGCCCATATCAAAGTCTCGCGTTCATCAATGATTTGAATCGTTATTTTAAATGCCTGGTTTTGTGCCGCTACCGACCCCCGAACAACGTATGCTGGCCGTGTGTGATCTGGTGGTCGACCTGCGGAATATGACAGGGTGAACTGGCGGAACTTCGACAGCCCGGTTATCAATTCCAGTTGAAGGCAGCGGCCGATGGTTTCAATCCCATCAACATTTGAGAGGAACTCAAATGGATGAACGGCTATCAGGACGTCATGTCGTATGGAGGGGTTCATCTAACAATAGCTACGCTGCTATACGGACAGCAGTGTGACAAGTTAGCCAAAAAGTGTAACGAAAACAGTGCCCTCGAACAGAATGAATCAAGGACGATACCCGCTAATCGCCCGCAGATAAAGTTTCATGTACTGAGCGTCTGTATTCATCCAACTCCGGTAATCACGGATGGCCTGCTGTCTATCTGCTTCCGTGATATATTGGTCAGTCACGAGTTGGGGTCCCCGCACTTCTGCAACGATTACCCACAAGGCTATATCGTCTTGAAAATTTGACTGACCGCGGATAGACGTCTCCGAATAGTCTTCCGAACTTACTTGTGCCAGACCCGCGTCGCTAAACATGGCTTCAAGGTGATCGGCGATTGCATTCACCATTCCGGCATCGGCGCGCCATTGCAGGAATGCGTCATAAAGTTTGCGCATGCTGTTTGGAATATCGGGGCTGAACTCGACCTTGGTATGGTTGTAATCGAGGACAGTAAGGCACCCCCCCTGCTTAAGAAAAGGCACTACATTGCGAACGACCTGCGCCGGATGGGCCAGCCACTGCAACACGCGGGCACTGGTTACTAAGTCAAATAATTCAGCAGGTTTAAATTTGTTGACGTCGGCCACTGCAAACGCTAAATTGGGAATGTGTGCATACGTCTTTTGCGCCTGAGCGATCAGATGCTCACTGGTGTCAATACCCATGACGAAGCCTTCAGCACCCACAAGGCCAGCGATATCCTTGGTGATGGCGCCACTGCCGCATCCGACGTCGAGTACGCGGTCGCCGCGTTTCACAAGTTGCAGGAGATTCGCATTGGCGGTTACAACGGTACGTCTATCTAAAACTGACTGGCTACCTTTCGGCATCTCGGCTCTTGCTGTTGCGTCACTCATGATTTTCATTGCTTAGAATGTGCCGTAATGTACGAAAGCAACGAGGGGTGCGTTGGTAAATCATCGGGAAAAATATTTGCGAACGAACAATAGGTACGATCGTTCATGGACAACGAACGATCGTACCTTTTCATTCGGCGCAAGCTATGCGCTGATCACGGCCGCCAAAAGCCAGGGCTGGCAACGGGTGATTATGAATTAATGCGGACTGGCCGGTGCTTCCAATGAGCCCGATTCCTTTGCCTTCTTTCCCTGTGTGATACGCGTGATCAATACAAACAATACGGGTACCACAAAGATGGCGAGTGAGCTGGCGGCGACCATCCCACCGGCAACCGTCCAACCGATCGTCTTACGTGCTTCCGCGCCAGCGCCCACAGAGAACGCCAACGGCAATACGCCAAGAATAAATGCCAGCGACGTCATGATAATCGGGCGCAAGCGAAGGCGCACAGCTTCCAGCGTGGCAGCAACAACTTCCATCCCACGGTCAACGCGCTCTTTGGCAAATTCCACAATCAGAATAGCATTCTTCGCGGCCAGGCCGATCAGGGTGATTAAACCGATCTGAGCATAAATGTTATTCGTAAGGTTCGGAAGCAGTGTCAGCGTGAGAATCGATCCAAACGCGCCGATAGGTACGGCAAACAAAACGGAGAATGGAACAGACCAGCTTTCATACAACGCTGCGAGGAACAGAAAGACGAACACAATGGAGATGGCGAAGATGAGACCCGTAGCATTCCCCGCTGCCACCTCTTCGCGCGACATGCCGCCAAACTCGAAGCTGTATCCCGTTGGCAACACTTCGGCAGCCACTTCGCGCAAAGCCACAATTGCCTGGCCGCTGCTGAAGCCTGGCTTGGCCGAACCCATGATCTCGGCCGACCGATACATGTTAAAGTGCGTGATCATCGCGGGTGTCTCAATCATCGTGGAAGTCGTGAGCGCGCTCAGCGGCACCATACCACCGATATTGTTTCGCACAAAGTATCTTCCGATGTCGTCGATGTTCTTCCGGTACAGGGTGTCTGCCTGTGATACGACACGGAAGTTGCGGCCATACAGATTGAAGTCGTTCACATAGCTACTGCCGAGCATCGTCGCCAACGTGTTATAGGCATCCGATACCGACACGCCGAGTTTCTTGGCCTTTTCACGGTCGATGTCGACCTGGTAGCTGGGTGTACGGGTGGTAAAGAAGGAATATGCTACACCTATTTCCGGACGCTGATTGAGGGCACCAATGAACTTGCGCATCACCGCTTCGAACTGGCGCACGTCATCGGAACTCGTCGTTTGCTGCAGTTCGAACGTGAAGCCCGATGATTGACCCAGTCCGGGAATAGCCGGAGGTGCCACCACCAGGATGCGCGCTTCCTTGATATCCGCCGTACGGCGTTGAATTTCCTGAATGACAGCAGGGACGCCCTCGGTCTTGAGATCGCGATCATCCCAGTGCTTGAGATTGATGAAGAGCGTGCCGACATTCGATTTGTTGGAAAAGGTCATCACGTTCAAACCGGCCATACCGCCGGCAACATTCACGGCACGGATCGACTGAATACGACGCTGCAACTCCAGCTGCATTTCGATGCTGCGTGTAGTCGAAGATCCTTCGGGGAGTTCGTAGGTCATCAGTATTCGCTTCTCATCTTCTGTGGGAATAAAGCCTGTGGGCTTGTTCTTGAAAAGGAAAAACAACCCGACAAAAAGACAAGCCATCATCACCAGCACATAGGGTGTCCGTTTGATCCAGCCGCTGACACCATTTGTATACCGGTTCGAGAGGCGATCGAACCAGGCATTGAATCGATCAAACGTCCGGTCGATGAAATTTTTCTGATCATCGGGTACCGCCGGACGCAGCAGCATCATGCTTAACGCCGGAGTCAGTGACAGCGCCACGAAGGCCGAAATGAGCACCGACACAGCGATGGTAATGGCAAACTGCTGATAGAGTTTTCCTACGATACCGGGAACAAATCCCACCGGTACGAACACGGCAAAGAGAATGAGTGCGATCGCAATCACCGGTGCGGAGATCTCTTTCATGGCTTTGATCGTGGCGTCCTTAGGTGACAGTTTTTCAGCGTCCATATTGTGCTGAATGGCCTCTACCACCACGATGGCATCGTCCACAACGATACCGATAGACAACACAAAGGCGAAGAGCGTAAGCGTGTTAATTGTAAATCCGAACGGAATGAAGAAGATAAACGTCCCGATGAGCGAGACCGGAATGGCCAGTACCGGAATGAGCGTGGCACGCCAGTTCTGCAGAAACAGGAACACGACCAGCACGACCAGAATAAGTGCCTCCACCAGCGTCTTGATCACTTCCGTGATGGACACCTGCACTACAGATGTCGTCTCCAATGGAACCACATATTCCACGTCCTTGGGGAAGTTCTTCCTGAGCTCTGCCAGGGCTTTCATCACGCCTTCATTGGTATCTAACGCATTCGCTCCTGGCGCAAGGTATAGCAGCATGAACGAAGACTTCTTACCCAGCGCGTAAGGATTGTTGCCGTAGTTGAATTTTGCGAGTTCCACGCGGGCGATGTCCTTCAGATACACAAGGTTGCCCGTGGCGGGATTGGTCCTCACCACAATATTCTCGAAATCCTCGACGCGATTAAGTCGACTGTTAGTCAGTACGTTGTATTCAAATGCCTGCGCTTTCGGCTGTGGATTTCCGCCGACTGAGCCGGCTGCAAGTTGAAGGTTCTGCTCGGCCAGGGCCGCGTTGACTTCAGCCGGCGTTATTCCCATGCTCGCCAGCTTTTCCGGATTCAACCAAACGCGCATGCCAAAGTCGTCACCAACAGAAAAGATATCCCCAACGCCTTTTACGCGAAGCAACGGATCCTTCAGGTAGATGTTAGCAAAGTTTCCCAGGAAGGTTGCATCGTGCGTTCCGTTGGGGGAATACAACGCCAGGGCAAGAAAAATACTGGGATTGCGCTTGCGAACGGTCAGGCCGAGGCGCTTCACGATTTCCGGTAGCGACGGTTCGGCCACGCTCACACGGTTCTGTACGTCGAGCGTAGCGATGTTGATGTCGGTTCCGATATCAAATGTGACGGTTATCGCCGACACACCGTTCGATGCACTATTACTGGTCATGTAAGCCATTCCTGGTGTACCATTCACCTGCGTCTCAATCGCCGTGGTGGTGGTTTGTTCAACCGTCTGGGCATCGGCGCCTACGTAGGTGCCCTGTATCGACACCGTGGGCGGTGTGATATCAGGATATTGAGAGATCGGAAGGGTGTACATGGAGATCAGCCCGACGAGTACGATCACGATGGATATGACGATCGCCGTGACAGGTCTTTTTATAAAAACGTCTGCAATCATGTTGGGGTCCTGGTTGGTGTTAGGATGATTTAAACTAGTTCCTGGCGGCGGGTGCTCCTCCGGCGACCGGTCCACCGCCTGGCTGCGCGATCGTGATGGCCGAGCCTTCACGAAGATTTTGGACGCCTTCCGTGACAATGGTCTCTCCCGGTTTCAATCCTCCCTGGATCACAATCTCGCGGCCGATCTGCTGGCCGAGGGCAACTTTTCGCTGCGTTACCTTCGAACTATCGGCAACGTACACGAAGAACTCACCCAACTGTTCAGTTACTGCCTTGAAGGGAATGAGCACGGCTTTATCGACATTCGACAGTAGCCTTATCGTTGCACTCATGCCCGAGCGTAAACGATGTCCCGGATTCACAAACGTGAACCGTACGCGCAGCGTCCCGGTCTGTGCATCGACGGCACGGTCAATGACACTAATATGACCGGGGTGTGGATACAGGTCACTGCCAAAGGCGAGGCGAAATGTTGAGTCGCCGGGAGCCGCTTTTTGCGACATCTCCGAGAAGCGGTAAATCTCTCCCTGGTCAATCGTGATGTCAACGCCGATCGGATCGTCGGTCGATATGGTATTTAACAGCGTAGAGCCGGGACTCACCGATGCGCCTAAGCGCACAGCCGAGATTCCGATAGTGCCATCGAACGGAGCTGAAATAGTCGTATAGCGCACGTTGGTCTGAACGCTCGACACAACCGCCTTTGCGGCGTCAACCTGCTTCTCTGCCGCCTGATAAGCAGCTTCCGCATAGTCAACCTGTTGCTTCGCGATGGCGTCGCTTTCATTCAACTTCCGGTAACGTTCAACATCCTGCTTTGCCTTGAGCAGGTTGGTCTCCTGGACCTTGAGATTGGCCAGCGCCTGCTGGTAAGCCCCCTCCGATTGTTGAGGATCTATCGAATAAAGCTTCTGCCCCTTCTTCACGCGTTCGCCTTCCTTAAAGTATATGCCCGTGATGTAGCCACTCACCTGAGGCCGTAACTCTACTTCATTGAGCGCCCTGACGATCGCTGGATATTCAGCAAAGAAAGAGGCGTTTCCCTCCTTCACTTCCTGCACGGTCACAGACACAGCGGGTGGGCCGGCTGGTCCGCCAGGACCTTTATTTCCGCAAGCTGCAACGACGGAAAGCAGCACCAGGAAACTGATATTTTTAAATATGATGGATTGCATAGCACGAGGGATGAGGTTGATATATTTTGAATTCAGGGTCATGTTTACTTCGTCAGTGTTCATTGGTTATTGCGCTGTTTATTGATAGGGTATCTGGCCGAGCGCCCGTAGCACATCCATCTTGCTCGCCAGTACAGAATACAGGGAGTTGTAGTAGTTGATGCGTGTCGTCCGTAGGTCGGTCTCAGCAACCGTAACGTCCAGGTACGCGCGTATGCCGCTGCTGTATTGAAGCTGTATCACGTTGTAGACGTCGCGGGCCAGGTCAACATTTTCTTTTTGCGCGTAAAAGTTCGCGAGGTTGCTCTTATACGTCGCCAGCGCGCGACTATATTCCGCGTTGATGGCACTGCGCATGTTAGCCAGCCCCCACTCAATCCGACGGCTCGTCCATTTCTGCTCGCGTACTTTAGCCACGCGCTTTCCGCCCTGGAAGATCGGAAAGGCAAGTGTCGCTCCTGCATACGAGAATGGATAGCGCTGCTGGTACAACTCTCCAAAAGAATTGTTTTGATAGTTCAGTATGTATGCGCCAAAGAGATTGATCGAAGGCAGGTAGGCCCAGTTCGCATACTTGACGTTGGCCTCCTGCAGTTCCTTCTGCATGTAAAGCAGGCGATAGTCGATATTGCTGGTGTAAGTCAGATCCTGCGTCGTATCAAGCGGTACCTCCTGCTCCATCGACGCCGTGTCATACAGGATATTGAAACCGCGGTCCACCGGGTAACCCATCAACAGCTTCAAGTACTCCCGCTTGTATTTGAGAAGTTCTTCGGCCGTCTGCAGCGAGACCTTTGTGTTGGTCAACTGTATCTGCGCGCGTTTGTAGTCCGTCTTGTCGGCAATGCCCGCATCGTACCGGCTACGCGCATCTTTTAAACTGCGCTGCAGCCTTACAATAGACTCCTCGTTAACACTAATTTGTTGTTGAGTTGCCAGCAAGTCATAGAACGCTTTCGTAACGTTCACCACAATGTCGATCTTGCTCTTTTCTGTATACTGTTGGGCCTGCACCCGAACTTTTGACGCCGTGGTGCTTGCCAGTAATGCATCCCGGTTGAAAACATTCTGTGTGGCCGTTATTTGTGCGGAAGACGTGTTATCAACACCGAAACGCACCACATTCCCCCCTATGATACTTGATTGAAGATCAAAGTAGCGCTGGTAGTTCAAGGAGAAATTTACCTGGGGAAGCCAATCCGCCAGTTTCCCTCTGATCACGCTATTGGCAATCGCCTCATCAGCTTCCGCTTGCTTTACTAACGGTTGATGCGTGATGGCATAGTTGACCACCTGATCAAGCGTTGCAGCCTGCAGTGTATCGCCTGCGGTGGGTGGCAAGGGTTCACCGCGTTGCGCCTGCGTGGCCTGTGTGGTCGCAATGCCAACGACAGCCAGAAGGCAAAGAGACTTAAGTTTTTGTTTGAGGGTATATAGTAGCATAGTATGGTTACTTAGGGAATGGGTTGGGTAGTTTGTTCCAGCGATATGTCCTCGGGCATTTCGCTTCCAAAAATTGTCCGGTAAATGACGCGCTTTCGCTCGGTCAGGAACTTCCGGTAGGCGGCATCCGACATACCGTGAATCGTCTGCAGAATTCCCTTGGCCAGCAATGGATAATTGGTCAGCGCCGACAAGTTCACCATGAAGTGTTCGGCCGAAATGTGGGCCATGCGTCCTTCCGCTATTTCACACGCCAATTCGTCGCGCAGCAGATCGCTCGTTTTAACGCGATCGCGCGAACAGAGCGCCTTTGTCTTTTCAGGATGTCGCGCAGTTTCATGGATAACGAAGTTCTCGAGATAGGGATATTTCAGTCCAAGGTCGACCAGGGCGTTGATGTAGTTAGCAATCTTTACGTGAAATGGCGCGGAGGCACTCAATATCTTGCGCACGCGATCCCGCTTCTCCTGAATCGTTTCTGCCAGCAATATTTCAAGCATGTGTTCGCGCGAACGGAAATAATAGTGGATCAGCGCGCGGTTAACGCCCGCCTCGTCGGCTATTTCCTGTGTTGTGGCGTTGAGAAATCCCTTTTGAAAGAATAGCAGCTTCGCCTTCTCCTTAATAAGATGCTCGGTCTGCGCGGCGTCGACACTCATTATCAGCTTTGTTTAACAAAATTGTTAAACGCAAATCTAGGCGCCTGGGGTTCCCGCCGGGCACTTTTTTTACGGACGAATGCAGGGAAACGATGGAATATTAATTTGACAACGATTGCGTGTTTCCACGAGTGGTAAGAACAAAGGGGGGAGCGCGGTTAACCTAGCATCTCCACTTTCACCTCATCTCCGACTTTCGTCCCTCCTTTTAATTGCAAGACCGTCACCAATAGCGTTCCACACATCACGTCAACCTCATAATGATTTCCCAGGAAGCGCACGGCAAGAACCCTTCCCCGAACGCCCCGGTCTCCCAGGTGCAATGACTCAGGGCGCACGAAATGAGTTCCCGTTTGGTTTGACCCCTTGAAGTGCTCGCCAAAACCAGGTGTTCGTTCGTTCATGGTTGTATAAGTACCTAACAACGACGCTACGTAAGCATTGCGCGGAGCGTGGTAGATGTTTTGGGGAGATCCTCTACCACGC